>JAUWPC010000141.1 GCA_030611815.1 Desulfobacteraceae bacterium | reverse complement strand
CCGTCGGTCATGAACGGACGAGACATTATGGGCCTGGCCCAGACCGGTACCGGTAAGACGGCGGTCTTTGCACTGCCGATTTTACACCGGTTAATGCAAGGCAAACGCGGTCATGTCCGTTCACTGATCATCGCACCCACTCGCGAATTGGCTGAACAGATTCACGATGCCATCAACAGCCTGGGAAAAGAGACCCGCATGAGAAGCGTTACCGTCTACGGCGGGGTGAACATCAACACTCAAATTCAAAAACTGAAACGGGGCGCAGAGATTGTTGTTGCCTGCCCCGGCCGGCTCCTTGACCACATGGACCGTGGAACGATCGACGTCACCCGGGTAGAAGTGCTGGTGATTGACGAAGCCGATCATATGCTTGATATGGGATTTCTTCCGGACATTCGACGAATACTGAAACATCTCCCGGCTCAGCGGCAAACGCTTTTGTTTTCAGCCACCATGCCCAAAGAAATCCACTGCCTGGCCAAAGACATTCTTATGAACCCGATTACAATAAAGGCAGGGGAAACCGCACCGGCAGAGACCGTCAGCCACGCCCATTATCCTGTGGCGCAGCATTTGAAAACGGCGTTCCTGCTGAAACTTCTGGGCCATATCAACTCCCAATCCGTGCTGGTGTTCACGCGCACCAAACACCGTGCCAAGCGCCTGGGAGAACAACTGGCCCGGGCCGGTTTCCGTTCCACTTCGCTGCAGGGGAATCTTTCCCAGGGCCGTCGCCAGGCCGCGCTTGACGGCTTCCGCAACGGGAGATTTCAGGTCCTGGTAGCCACCGACATCGCTGCGCGCGGCATTGATATCTGTCAGATCTCTCACGTTATCAATTACGATATGCCAAACACCCCGGATGCGTACATCCATCGTATTGGCCGGACCGGACGGGCCGACCAAAGCGGAGATGCATTCACGTTGATCACCCGTGATGACAATCAAATGGTCAATGCCATTGATCGTGTCATCGGTTCAAAAGTTGAGCGCCGCACCTTGACGGATTTCGACTACAATGCGCCGGCCCCAAAAAAACATATGCGAGCAGTTCCCAGTTCTCAGCGACATGGGGGCAAGGGAATATTCGGCTTAAAAAGGACGAAACATATCGCTCAGGGTCGAATTGGGGTCGCCCATTAAAGGGCGAAGCATGACAAACTCGTAAAAAGTCTCCACGGCCGTCACTCCCGCGAAAGCGGGAGTCTCCCGCCGCGGCGGGATTGATTTTCCTGGATTCCCGTTTTCACGGGAATGACAATAACGGGTGCTTTCTGACTTTTTACGAGACCATCAAGCATGTCTCTCAAGGAATTGGCCAGACATCCAGGACTCAGTGTACCTGGGAATGGACACGCTGTGGTGAGATCTTCGGTGATTTTTCGGGGCGGTTATAATGAAAGCCTCTTTTACCTAACCAGTTTCATCGCTGCCTTCTCAAGTACATGCACCGCAAAAATCAGATTCTTAAACCGTTCGTCCTTCGTCTCGCCGTGATAGTAGCGGTAGTAAATCTGCTGGGCAATGACCGCCAGTCGAAAACGAGCAAAGCAGAGGTAGAAATTGAAGTTCGAAATATCCCGACCGGTCATTTCAGCATATCGTTTAACCATCTCCTCCCGGGTGAGGGCTCCCTTGAGATGGGTGGGCATGGTCCGGATGATTTGGATGTCGGGCGGGTCATCCCGTTGAACCCAATATGCAAGTGAATTGGCCAGATCCATTAGGGGATCCCCTATGGTTGCCATTTCCCAATCCAGGATTCCGATAATACGGGTGGGGTCGTTTTCATCCAGGACGCAATTATCAAACTTGTAATCGTTGTGAACAATACCCGGCCTGTCGGTGTCTGAGGACCTGTTTTCCAGAAGCCACGCCATGACTGCTTCAAAATCCGGGGCATCCCCGGTCCGGGCCGCCCTGTATCTCCCGGTCCAGCCTTTCACCTGTCTTTCCACGTACCCTTTGGGTTTTCCGAAATTTTCCAGGCCCACTTCCTTGTAAGCAATGGAATGGAGGTCGATCTGTATATCAAGAAGATTTTCACAGAGTCTTCGTGCCTGCTGAGAGGTAAAGGATAGGCCGGAGGGAAGATCCCTCCGGAGGATGATTCCACGCAACCGTTCCATCACGTAGAAAGGGGAGCCGATGATAGAAAGATCTTCACTGTAGGCCAACGGTTCCGGACAGTATGGAAACACCGGTCGCAACGCCTTGAGAATGTTGTATTCCCGGCCCATATCGTGTGCAGTCTTCGCTTTGGTGCCGAATGGAGGCCGTCGAAGGACAAATTCTCTCTTTCCCACGGTGAGCAGATAGGTAAGGTTGGAGTAGCCGCTCGGGAACTGGCTTATGACAAGTTTTCCGCTAAGTCCGGGAATGGCATCTTTCAGAAACGCCTCGATGTTCGCACTGTCTGGTTCTTCCCCTTTCCTGACGGCGGAGGCTCTGTCTTCATGAGTCATTTTTTGTCTCCCATGTGAAGACAGAAACTCTCCACACATTCCACAACGAAGCTCGCGTAACGATCCACACTCACCTTGCGCTTTGCATATTTCCACCGTTTGACGTACCAGTCCTGAACCATTGCCTTGATGACCGATGCCGTCAGCAGGCTGTCTCTGACCACAAAAACGCCCCGGTTCATCCCTTCTTCGATGATACGGGCAAAGAGTTTTTCCGTCTCGATTTCAGCTGTCATGGACTTCTTCTTTTCCGCGTATCCAAGCCGTCTTGCCTCCATGTAGGAAAAATAGAACCATGGTTGCATGACTTCGCTCAAAAAAAGGTGGGCCCGTATGGCCGAACGAAGTTTCGATTCAGGATCGGTTGCCTGGTTCACCTGTTCTTCAAGGATCTGTTTTATGGTGATTCTGCCTGTGCGAAGGAGCATTTCCAGGAGGTCTTCTTTGCCGGAAAAATAGGCATAGAGGCCACCCATGCTCATCCCTGTCTCCCTGCTCAGGCTGCGCATTGTCATGGCCTGAAACCCTCTTTCGTTGCTGATTTTTAACGCGGCGTCAAAGATGCGCATGAGGTTTCTAACCAGCGTTTTTTCCTTTTTTATCTTGATTGCTTTGCGATGATGTTTGTAAACGTCCCGGCAGATATCCTGCCGGGAAAGCGTTACCTTTTGAGAAAACCATTGGAAATTTGAAAGGTCATCCATGTGGGATCTCTACTGTTTAACTGATAAAGCTACGTCCTGTGGGCGAGTCGAAGATCCCGGTTTTTTCGGGGGAGTGTTGGAGCTTTATTAAGCACCCTTCCAGGGGGCATAAGCAAAACCAGGTCCTGAGGGCCTGGATTCTTTACTTTACGTTCCGGCCTTCGTACTCTTTCAGGATTCTCTTTCCCACGGAGATTTTATGGACTTCGTCGACCCCGTCGTATATGCGGGCGGCACGCTCACCCCGGTAATACATGGCGATGGGTGTATCATCCGTCATTCCAAGACCGCCGTGTACCTGAAGTGCCCTGTCAACCACCCTCTGCATGACGTTGGCAACGTAGAATTTGATGATGGAAATGTCCTTCATGGCCGCCTTGATGCCTACATTTTCAATGATCCAGGCCGTATTAAGGACCATGAGTCGGGCGGAGAGGATATCTGCCGCACTGTCGGCAATGTAGGTTTTTATGATGTCCGAATCAGCCAGCACTTTGGTGGGGGTGCGGCGTCTCTTGAGGGCGTACGCGCACATGAGATCAAAGCAGCGGTTACAGATGCCTATCCAACGCATGCAGTGATGGATGCGGCCGGGGCCGAGACGCTGCTGGGCCATAACGAACCCCATTCCCTCGCCTCCCAGGATATTTGTTTGAGGGACACGGCAGTTTTCGTAGCGTATTTCGGCATGGCTCGCCCAACCGTCGCCGGTGTGACCCATGACAGAGATATTCCGTATGGCGTTGAAACCCGGGGTGTCGGTTGGAACGATAATCATACTCGCTTTCGTGTATCGGGACGGAGACTCCGGGTTGGTTTCGGCCATAACGATGGCAAATTCGGCGCCGTCTGCCGAGGAAGTGTACCATTTGTTGCCGTTAATTACGTAATCGTCGCCGTCTTTTTCGGCCGTGGTCAAAAGCCAAGTGGGGTTGGAGCCGGCCACTTCGACTTCCGTCATGGAAAAACAGCTCCTGATTTTTCCTTCTACGGTGGGGCGGCAGTATTTCTCTTTTTGCTCGTCGGTGCCGAATTCGTGCAAAATTTCTATATTGCCCGCGTCCGGCGCCTGACAACCAAATACATACAACCCCAGGGGCGTCCCTCCGAGGGCCTCGGCTACAAGGGCGAATTCCATGAGACGGAGTCCCATGCCGCCGTATTCTTTCGGGTGAAGGGGCGCCCAGAGTTCCATTTTTCGAACCAGTTGACGTTTCTCCTCGATTTCGGGCAGCATGGCCATGAATCCCCTGGTTACCAACTCCTGTTCCATGGGGATGAGCTCCCTTTCTACAAATTCTTTCATCATATCCAGAATGGTCTGCAATCTTTCAGAAACGGTAAAGTCCATTTTTTTCTCCTTGGTTCGGCTTTTTTTGGTTCATGGGGTAAAATCCGCGTGTTTTGTTACCGGTAGGTCAACAGGGCTGAATCCTTCCGGTCCAGTAAATGGTTTAAAGAATTGTAGGAATTCAAGAAGATCCCCGTGTCGTTGTATTTAAACACTGAAACAGAGGTGTTCCTGAGCTGCCAGTTCAGTTGAATGGCGATATCTTCCGTAATTCCAAGTGCCATCTGCGCGGTGATGCAGATAGGGCCACCTGACGTAAAGATGGCAATTGTCTTTCCACGGCCATTTTCCATCATAATTCTGTTGACGGCCCCTTGTACCCGATCGCGGAAGACCTTCCAGGGTTCAATGCCTTCCGCGTCATAACGCCCGGAGAGCCAGCGGCGCATGGCCCCCTCGAAGATGCGCTGAAAGGATCTGCGTTCGTTCATACGCTCCAGGTCAAGCGCCAGTTTGGGATCATCCCGGATCATTGCCGGTACCTGAGATTCCACGATGCCCTTTGCGTCGTATTCATTGAGGTCTGGCTGGATCTGTAGGTCGCACCTAACGTCTTCAGGCATGCGCTCAAGCACCCGTTCTGCGGTATGCCGCTGCCTCTCTAAGGACCCGGAATAAATCGCGTCGAAGAAGATCCCGATATGGCTCAGATATTCCCCAAGGATCTCGGACTGGAGGCAGCCTAAGCGGGAGAGGCGATCATAGTTCTCACTTGAAAAAGAGGCCTGACCGTGCCGTATCATATAAATATCGCTCATTGAATGAACTCCTATACTGTCGACCATCGGAAGTCAAGAAAAAAAGCGAACGATAGTTCGTTTTTTCTTGAAAAATCTTTTTTCGTAAGTTATATGTATATGGTACAAAGAAAACGGAGAAAATGCTTAAACTATAGTTACTATTCAGGTGTCTAATAAATGCCCGGGTAGTTACAAACTATATTCATGCCCTCCGGGTTGGGATGGAGCATCCTGAAATAGGTTGGCCAATGAAAATTCTCGTGTGCATCAAACAGGTGCCCGACCCTGAAATGCCTGTCAGGGTGGATGAACAGGGTCGCGTGGTGCGGCCGGAAGGGGATCTGAAATACTGGATGAACCGTGCCGATGAGTTTGCGGTAGAAGAGGCTATCCTGATCAAAGAGGCCGGTTTCGGAACAACGGTTGATGGACTGACGGTCGGTCCTGAACATGCGGCACAGGTACTCGAAAGAGCCATGGGAATGGGAGCAGACAACGGCGTGCACATCCTCCTACAGGAAGAGGATTTTCTCAGTCCTTTGAACACTGCTTCGTACATCGCCGCCTATGCGTTGAACAAAGGTTACGACCTGATCCTGACAGGGGTCATGGGTGAAGACCATATGCAGGGGCAGGTTGGGGCCATGCTGGCAGAACTCCTGGGTTTTCCATGTGCCACGTCGGTTATCTTTGAAAGAATCCGTGATGAGCGGGGAGCGGTGTATGTTGAAAGGGAGATTGAAGGCGGTCTGAGGGCTGCGCTTGAACTGGATCTGCCCGCGGTCCTGACCGTCCAGACCGGCATCAACAAACCGCGTTACCCAACGTTGTCGAACCTTTTGCGCGCCAAAAAACAGAAGGCGCTGGTTGTAGAATCACACATCCTTGGAGCGGCAAAAGATCGAGAAAAGGTTGTTCGGGCCTGTTATCCGGGCAAATCGCGAGCCGGTCTAATGCTGGAAGGCTGCGGCAAGGATAAGGCTGTGCGTCTCCTTGAGATCCTTGAAAAAGAGGCGCTACTCTTTTGTGGACAGCAACGAGAATAGTTATGGCGAGTTTGGAGCCCTCTGTTTCAATAAATGACAAAACGTTTAACATTATGAAGCAAGCAATTGTGATAATAGCGGAATGCCGTAGTGGAAATCCTTCTCCGGTTACGTACGAACTGATGACCCTTGCCGAAAAAATCAGGCAGGCGCACCCCATGTCGGTGAAAGCAGTTGTGCTGGGCGACGAGGTTGAAAAGGCCTCTCAAGAAATTGCGGAAGCCACGGGAGCTTCGGTCCTGGGCATACAGAACCCCCACCTGAAATATTACAGCGGCGAACTCTACAAAGACCTCCTTCATCAATGTTTGCCGGGAATGAATCCGGCTTTTGTCCTGGTTTCACAGACGACACAGGGGATGGATTTTGCGCCCGGTCTTGCGGTTCGTCTTGGGGCAAGCTCCATTACCGGGGTAAACGGGGTGTCGTGGGATGGAAACAATCTCTGTTTCTCCCGGGACGCATATAATGGAAAGATTGTCCTGGAGATACTCCCATTGATGGAAGCGACGGTCCTTACTGTACAGCCGGGGGCCTTTAAGGCCATGAAGCCCGAAACCACCGCAACTCCCGAACCAGTTGAAATACGCCTGTCCACGGCCGAATCAAGAAATACAAGATCCCTTGGAATCATCCGGTGTGAACAGAAAGATGCCAGCCTGGCCGAAGCCGATGTTCTTGTGGCCGCCGGCAGGGGAATCGGCAGCAGAGAAAATGTGGCGCTCATAGAACAACTGGCCACGTTATTTCCCAGGTCTGCCGTGGCAGGGTCCAGGCCCGTGTGCGATTCGGGATGGCTGGAATACAAAAAACAGGTTGGGCTTACGGGGGCGACGGTATCTCCCGGACTTTATGTCGCCTGCGGCATTTCCGGCGCTATGGCGCACAGGGTCGGCATGCAGGGCTCCGGGTTCATTGTTGCCATCTCCACGGACCCCAATGCCGCCATTTTCAACATTGCGGATGTGTGTATTTGTGAAGACCTGACCACGTTTATCCCTCTGTTTATAGAGGAGTGCAAGAGGAAGAAAAAAGGCCCTGTGTAGGCTGAAGGGCCGGCTATCGAGGAAAATGAGGGGTATGCTGCACAATGTCCATCCCCTCTTGGATCAATTGCAAAACCCGTTTTTTGTCTTCCGGAAATTTGTAGCCTTCATAGCTTTGAGTAAACAAGAGCCCTCCCTGTTTTCCTCTCCAATAATTACCGGCATGATCAAAGCAGACCTTTGAGGTAACATTTAAGCCTTCAAACATTACCTCTAATTCCATCAACTGTTCCCGGGAGGACAACATCTGAAATTCTCCCCTGCTATTGGCCTCAAAAAGAGGGGAACCGGGTGAGGGGAAAAAGGGACGCGACCGTATATAATCGGGGTTTATTGCACTTAGTACCCGGGCTGTATTTTTGGCGTGACCTTCCCACATCTCTTTTCCCCCCAACCCCGGCATCCAGTATTCGGATAACTGAAATCCGGCTTCCATCGCCTTTCTGCCCCCACTAATATGCCCTTCGCTGGTAACCCCTTTTTTTATCCTTTTCAGCAGCACTTCATCGCCCGTTTCCAGGCCAACATGCAACCTGTCCAGTCCGGCTTTTCGGATCGCCGTCAATTCCTCAAGCTTTCTCTGAGCCAGTGTTCTGGACCTTGCGTAAGAGGTGACCCTGTTTAAAGAGGGAAACGTTTTTCGTAAATGCTTCAATATATCCACAAGCTTTTGCGTAGGCAGAATCAGGCTGTTTGCGTCTTGCAGGAAGGCCGTTTTCCCCCCGGATGAAAGCCAATCGTAAACCATTACAAAACCGTGACTGGTATTAAATCCGGGTTCCCTCTCTAACATGGCTATGGCCACATTTTGGTTCATCTCACCGTTGTAACCGAGTTTACGGGAAATGGATTTGAGACCGTTGCAGATAGCCGCAATTGAATCGATATCGGCCTTGACCTCTTCCGGTGTTCTTAGTTCGAACTTCTCCCCTTTGTACATGCTGCAAAATTCACACCTGTTCCAGGGACAATTGCGGGTAACCCTAATGAGCAGAGAGTAGCTCCCGCCTTCACTGGGCGGTCTATATATACCGGTTTCGAAGTTGTATTTTAAAGCAGTCGCGACATTCATATTTTATCCTCCCATACCATGTGTTAAC
>JAUWPC010000110.1 GCA_030611815.1 Desulfobacteraceae bacterium | reverse complement strand
ACAGGTCAACATCCTTGAACAAAGATACGTCTATCTTGCGGGCTTCTGCCTCAACGCCCATGTCTGCCAATACTTTTAGTGTTTCCTGTGAGTCCGAATCGTCTGCGTCATAATACGCAAGAACGATCTTTGCCTTCTCTTCTGCAAATCTGTAGGCCACGGCACGCCCAATCCCTTTGGACCCCCCTGTAATGACAACTACCCTGGGACTTAAATTTTCCATAGTCTTTTCCTTTTCCCTAAGATCTTAGCCTATTTTGGAGGCCTTCAATATTCAGCACACCTGCCTTCGGATTTGTTATCCCGAGACAGGAACAGGCGAATGCCTGGGCCATAACCCCAAACTGAAAGAGCTGAGCGGGTCTGCAGTCCACATTTGCCCCTACATCTATCAGGACAACACGGCCTCTCTCCGTGGGAATAATAGTCGCAATGGCCGGCCTTTCTACGCCCTCTATTCGACCTAATGCCAGGACACCGGCGGCCAGAGTAGCCCCGGAATTGCCAGCGCTGATTACTGCATCAGCATGACCACCTTTCACAAGATCAAAGGCCACTTTGATGGAGGCGTCCTTTTTCCCCCTCAGGGCCTTTAGAGGAGATTCATCCATCTCCACCACATCTTCGCAGTGATGGAATGATATATGACCGTGTGCTGGACGGGTGTCAAGGGCCTTTGCTATTTTTTTCTCATGACCAACAAGGGTAATATCAATGCCTAACTCAGAAACAGCTTCCACCGCACCTTGAACCACCATTTCCGGAGCATGATCCCCTCCCATGGCGTCCACGGCCACATTCATATTAGTCCTCTTCTGTCTCGATTATAGTCCTGCCCCTATAAGTCCCGCACTCGGGACATATATGATGAGGCAAAACAGGTTCGTGACACTGCGGGCAGGTGGCAGTTTTGGGCATCTGGATAGCATCGTGGGCACGCCGCGAGCCCCGTTTGGACTTGGATTTCTTCTTTTTGGGTACAGCCATAACCTTAGCTCAACTCCCCTTCGCCCACCGAACGAAATTGAATCATCATTATCTCGCCTGGCGGCGTAATAGATTAGTGGTTAAAATTAGATTTAATTCCTCTTTACTTCCAGGCAGCCACACTTCCCTCTGTTCAGGTTTGTTCCGCATCTGGGACACAGCCCATGGCACCCCTCACTGCACAGAAATTTGATCGGCAATGAAAGGTAGATCTGCTCTCTTCCTTAGAAATGGTCATTTGCACATTCAGAGGTCCATCTAAGCCCAGGATCTGACCATTTGCATCCCTATCCCTCCACCAATCTGAATCAAATTCAAAATTGAAATGACGGGGGCCGCGCAAAAGGCCTTTTATGCTGATGATCATTCGACTGAATCCTGAAAGAGCAAAGGAGCATCACAACCGTTCACCGGTTCAAAGGTCCAGGGTTTAAGGGTGCAGGATTCCACAAAAATCTGTAAATATAACCCTGCATTCCGCATTTGACGGGAAACGCTAAACCTAATGAACGCCTACAATGTGTTCTATGCATCTAAAAGCAAAATAGGTGAGTATATAAAAAATTGCTGTTTTGTCAATATATTTATGCGTTTTCTGGGAATAACATTTGGTGGAAGATTGTCGTTTTATTGCTGCTATATTCTAATTTTCCCTTTTTTTCTTGACACTTATGGCTCTTTTTTGCTATTTTTGAATGAAATATCATATTCATTTGATTCATTCAAGATGGCAGCGCGGTTTAGGGGCTAATCTACCTATGTGGAAATACAGAGAACAACTTAGTTATTATGAAAAGCTGAGACGTTCAATCTACGAAATATTGCGAGATTCACTTGAACGGCGGCTAATGAAGGTCTCTCTCATAGATTCATTCTACAATTACAAAGAAAAAGGTGTTGAATATATTTTTGTTGACAAGAGCGAACTTAAACCAAAATCAAAAAAAATGGAAAAGGAATCAGAATTTTTCAACACCTTTCTAGTCATAATCTGCGAGGGAGTGCTCAGCAATCAACTGAAAAATTATATCCGGTTTTTCCCTGAAAACAGTGTGATCAAAAAAAACCTTCAATACTTACCCAGCTTTTCCTTATACAAACGCTTCCATCAAAACCTTCGTCATTTTGATAGCCCGAGATTCCTTGATTTTATCGAGGATTTATCAGATATCGATTATTCCCTGCTCATACAACAAGACCCGAGTGTCAAGAAAAAAAATAGATACTCCCTCACCCATTTTCACGTAAAAATCGACTGGCCCATTGCTGAGGCAGCCCAGGATTTAGCAAAAGGGCTTAGATATATCCAGCACAATTTATATGAAAACGGGGACAAGGTGGCGAGTATCCTCCAGAATAAACTCTTTGAATACTACGGTTGCCACCATACCGTCGGCGGAAGGCGCACAGCCGGACTCATTGCCGCGCAGCTTTTGAGAAAATCGGGCTCTATTTCCACTGTGTTTGTCTCAAGCTCAGAATCTCGGATATTGTACAGATATTCTGAGCGAGGAGTGTCCAAATTTTTTCTGATACAGCTTAATGATAAACAAATCTCTTCATTAGCCAGGAGCTACGATCTCACCCCTGCTTTCCTCAGAGACCACTACCTGTATCCGGGAAAGGGTCACTACTTGGGTATCTTAGAGGCGGCCTATAACCATACAACCCATTCGAAACCACCCAAGGATGGGAAACTCAGGAAGGTCAGGCCTGCGTATAATTGGCTCAGTCTCAGAGATGAGCTTCTCCACCCCACGCTGGATTCCCCTCATGTAACCCCAATCCGCTACAACTGGGTTTACTCCGTAGATGATTGATCCGGCCAAATCTATTTCGTATTTCGGATTTAGCCCCACTCCAAAAGGGAGGCTTGAGGATGAGAGCACTCCTTAACTTCCCTATTTCATAATCTTAATCATAATCGTAATCTTACTCAAAACAATTATGATTAAGATTACGATTAAGAGTATGAATCCAAAAACAGATTTTCAATGTGGCAGTTATTTCGTCCTAATTTGTGTGAGTTTTTAAATCCAAAATCGCGCCTGAACAGGGTTTTCGTTCGGGCACTAACCACTCAACGAGGCTTGATATATGTCAAATGAAAAAGTTGTGACCCGCTTTCCACCCAGCCCCACAGGATATCTTCATATCGGTGGCGCAAGGACAGCCCTGTTTAACTGGCTTTTCTCGAAACAGAGGGGCGGAAAATTTATCTTACGCATTGAAGATACAGACGAACAGAGATCTTCGGATGATGCCACGAGGGCCATCTTGGAATCGATGGAATGGCTTGGCCTCTCCTGGGACGACGGTCCCTATTTCCAATCCCGGAGATATGATATTTATAATGAGGTCATTGATCGTCTCATAGCAGGTGGTGAAGCCTATCATTGCCATTGCTCGCCGGAAGATCTGGAGAAACAACGGCAAAGAGCGAGAGGTAAGGGACTCAAACCCAAATACGACGGTACGTGCCGGGACCTGGGGCTTGGCACGGCGCCCGGCTCGGTGGTCAGACTCAAGATCCCGCTGTCAGGGATAACGCAATTTATCGACCTGGTAAAAGGCCCTATCAGCTTTGACAACGAGGAATTAGACGATCTTATTATCCGGCGGTCAAATGGCAGCCCCACCTACCACCTTGCCGTGGTCGCCGATGACATCAGTCTCGGCATTACATATGTCATCAGAGGAGATGACCATGTCAATAATACGCCGAGACAGATATTGATTTACAAGGCTTTAGGCGAACCGATCCCTGAATACGCTCATCTGCCCATGATCCTCGGCCCTGACAAGACAAGGCTCAGCAAACGACACGGCGCCATGTCGGTCCTGGCCTATAGGGATATGGGTTATCTGCCCCATGCCCTGCTCAATGCCTTAGCCAGGCTTGGATGGTCTTACGGAGACCAGGAAAAATTTTCCATGGAAGAGATGATAGAAAAGTTTTCTTTAGAGCGTGTGGGAAAGGCCGCCGGGGTATTTAACGCGGAAAAGCTTTTGGATCTTAATGCATGGTATATCCGTGAATCCTCTGATGAATTCCTATCTGAACGCCTGACACCCTTCCTCGAAAACCAGGGGTTCAGAAACCTGGATGTGGGCAAAGTGAGAAAAGCGGTCTCTATCCTGAAGGTAAGGAGCAAGACTCTTGTTGAGATGGCTGAGGGAGCACATTTCTGTTTTGACGAAGAGATTACCTACGAGAAAAAAGGAGATGACAAGTTTTTAAAACAGGGGATTGTGGAACTGTTTGAAGATCTGAATAATAGACTTGTGGCAATACCTGAATTCAATCAGGAATCCATTGAAAAACTATTTATCGACTTCCTGGAGGAAAAGGAAATTAAGCTAAGAAAACTGGCCCAACCGCTCAGGGTTGCCCTGACAGGCAAGACCGCCAGTCCCGGGATATTTGAGGTAATGGAGGTCTTGGGCAGGGAAAAAGTCGTTGAAAGGATATCGAAGGCTGTCTCCCATATCAAGAAGAAGCAAGTAGAGTAGGCGAAGAGGGAGGAGTTTCGCTAATTTCTCGCTTGTCTCCGCTTGAAGATGAACAGAGCGACTATGGAGGCAATCAGGATCAGGAGTGTAACGAGCTGGGTGATACTCATGTCGCCCCCCCCTAACAGGATCCCCCGGTCATCGCCCCTGAAGCGCTCCACGAAGAGACGGGCCGTGCTGTGCAGAACCAGGAGCCAGAGAAATACCTGCCCCTCGAACTTTTTTCTTGAGTGCATTAAAATCAGAACAAAGAAGATGACAAACCCGCTTAGAGAGGAGTAGATCTGCGTTGGATAGAGGGGAATATTCAACGGCGCCAAGGCATGGGGGTCAGTAAACACCACTCCCCAGTTAGATCCGGAGGGCCTGCCGTAACAACATCCTGCCATAAAGCACCCGATCCGTCCTATCCCCTGACCGATGGCCATTGCAGGGGCCCACAGATCGGCTACTTTCCAGAATGAAAGATGATGCTTCTTGGTGTACCATATGACGGTCAGTACCACACAGATAATCCCACCGGAAAAAACAAGCCCCCCCTGCCATATCTTGAACATATCCATGGGCCGTTCAATATAGTAGGAGATATTCATGAGGACATACAGGATCCTCGAACCAATAATTGCACCCAGGATTATCAAAAACCCCATATCCATTGTCTGTTGAGGCTTTATCCCCTCGGACTTGCCGATCTTTACCGTAACCATGAGTCCGACTAAGAAACCGACAGCCACTAAGAGGCCGTATGTGTGCAGGGTAAAAGGGCCTATGGAAAAGAGATCTGGGAACATGAGATTAACGTTTAAAAAAGAGGGTTATTGCTACTAAAAACGTACCAGTTGTTATTGCAGCGTCAGCCACATTAAATGCAGGCCAGTGATATGAACCTACAAAAACATCGAGGAAGTCGACCACCTCTCGAAACCTCAACCGGTCGATCAGGTTGCCAACAGCTCCGCCTAAGATAAGTGAAAGCCCCAGGGTTATACGGTTGTCGCCATCCTTTAGCCTGAAGAACCAGAACAACAACAGGGCAATGGCAATGATGCTGGTGGAAACAAGTAACCAAAAGCCAAAGTCAGCATGGGCCCGATTCATGAATCCGAAGGCCATTCCCCTGTTTCGCACATGGACAAGGTTAAAAAAACCTTCGATCACAGGCACTGATTCATGAACTCTCAGACCGCGTATCACGAATAGCTTTGATACCTGATCCAGTACGACAATAAGGAGCGCAGGCCAGATTATCAATGCATAATTTCGTCTAAGACGTTTCGGCATCGCTTACAGGTGTTTGGATGGTTTTTGTCATCTCCTACCGATGGATCATGTATCCAGCAGCGCTCGCATTTGGGGTCAGATGAAGGTGATGCTTTCACCTTTAATCCGGGGACAGTCTCGCTTTCAAACCCCCCTTCTACCTGATCGATTTCCGCTAAATCGACCGATGAAACAATAAAGATTGACCTTAACTGATCCACATAAGGTGCTAATTTTTCGGCTAATTCAGATGAGAGACCTAATTCTACCGAGGCATCTAAGGAGTGCCCGATACGCTTCTCTTTCCTTGCGATTTCCAAGACCTTTGTAACCTCTTTTCGAACAGATATTATCCCTTCCCAGCGTTCGGCCAGTTCAGTGTCCCGATACTCCTCGTTTAAAGGGAGGAAGAGGTCGGCATGAACACTCAATGGGCGTTCCTTCCCAGTCATATACTGCCAGATTTCATCAGCCGTAAATGAGAGGACAGGGGCCATCAGTCTGACCAAAGTCTCAAGAATTTCATGCATTACTGACTGTGCAGATCGTCTCGCTGCAGACTTCTTTGGCGATGTATAGAGCCTGTCTTTTATAATATCGAGATAGAAGGATGAGAGATCCAACACGCAGAAGTTGTGGAGATTGTGATAGACAAGATGGAAATTGAAATCCTTGTATGCCTTCAAGACCCGTCCGTTCAGACCCTGAAGCTGGTTGAGCGCCCAGCGATCCAGCTCTTCCATCTCTGTATATGGGACCTGATCGGTTTCCCAATCAAAATCGTTCAAATTACCGAGCAGGTAACGGCAGGTATTTCGAATGCGGCGATAGGCTTCAGTCAACCGTTGTAAAATCTCTTTTGAAAGACGGATATTATCCCTGTAGTCTTCTCCTGCCACCCACAGCCTCAGGATTTCAGCGCCATAGCTTTTTATCAGCTCCTCAGGCGCGATAACATTCCCGGAAGATTTGTGCATTGCCTTGCCTGCCCCATCCACAACAAAGCCATGGGTCAGGACACCCTTGTATGGCGCCTCCTTACGGGTCCCCACCGAGCAGAGGAGTGAACTGTGAAACCATCCCCTGTGCTGGTCGCTCCCTTCAAGATAAAGATCTGCCGGGCTGTCAAGGTATTCCCTGTTTTCCATCACTGCGGCATAACTGACACCGGAATCAAACCAGACATCGAGGATATCGGTCTCTTTCCTGAAACGATCTGCCCCGCAGTTAGGACAGCGTGTCCCCGGGGGCACCAGTTCTTTTTCGGATTTGGTGAACCATATATCTGCCCCCGATTGTTCAACCATATTGGATACATGGTCGATGATTTCCTGCGTTATAACCGGTTCATCGCACTCATTGCAGAAGAACACGGTGATTGGCACCCCCCATGACCTCTGCCGGGAAACACACCAATCCGGGCGATTGGCGATCATTTTGAAGATCCGCTCCTCGCCCCATGAAGGGATCCATGAAACCTTTCTTATGGCATCCAGAGCATTTTTTCTCAGGTCGTTTTTTTCCATGGAGATAAACCACTGCTTTGTGGAGCGGAAGATAACAGGCTTCTTGCATCTCCAGCAGTGTGGATATTCGTGAGTTATCTCCTCCTCCTTGATGAGCGCGTCTACCTCCGAGAGCTTATCCTTGACGGCCTCATTAGCCTCAAACACCTCCATCCCGGCAAAATATTCAACATCCGGGGTAAAGCAGCCTAAATCGTCAACAGGCGAATATGTCTCCAAATGATATTTAAGACCTGTCTCGTAGTCCTCCCGGCCATGTCCCGGTGCAGTGTGGACACAGCCCGTTCCGGCCTCCAAAGTCACATAGGGCGCTAAGACAATCTTGGATGGCCTGTCATACAAAGGATGCCTTGCCTCAAGGTTTTCCAACTCAGCGGCCTTGAACAGCTTGAGAACCTCATATGTTTCAATGCCGAAGGTGTCCATGCAAAGGTCTAAAAGCCCTTCTGCAAGAATCATGACTTCATTATCCCCTGTTTCGACGGCTGCGTACTTCAGGCCGGGATGTAGGGCTATGGCCAGATTGGCAGGGATGGTCCAGGGAGTTGTTGTCCAGATTATCATCGAGACCTGTTTCCCCTTCAAGACAGGGGCCAACTGATCCAGATCAGATATCATTGGGAACTTGACAAATATGGAGGGCGAGCTGTGCTCGTCATATTCAACCTCTGCCTCGGCAAGGGCCGTTTTACAAGAGATGCACCAGTATATAGGTTTCTTGCTCCTAACAAGACTTCCGTTTAATGCAAATTTTCCAAACTCTCTTACGATAGTTGCCTCATAGGGATAATTCATGGTCAGATAGGGATTATCCCATTCGCCCAAAACGCCTAAGCGCTTAAATTCATTGCGCTGGATATCTATATATTTTTCAGCATATCGACGGCAAAAGCCCCTTATTTCCGCCTGGGACATCTCCTTTTTCCTGGCTCCAAGCTCTCCATCCACCCTGTGCTCGATAGGCAGACCGTGGCAATCCCAACCGGGCACATAGGGCGCATCAAAACCGGCCATCTGTCTCGATTTGATAATGATATCTTTCAACACTTTATTAAAGGCCGTACCCATGTGGATATGACCGTTTGCATAGGGGGGCCCGTCATGCAGATGAAATCGCTTCCGGCCCTTAGAAGACTGTCTAATAAGCTTGTAAAGATCGATACTTTCCCACCTCTCAAGCATTTCTGGTTCTTTTTTCACCAAATTGGCCTTCATGGGAAATGCCGTCTTCGGTAGATTAAGTGTGTCCTTATAGTTCATAAAATGTGCCTCCGGAAATTATGATAATTAATCAGATTAGCAGATATAGTCCATCAAGTCAATTTCATAATCAAAACTAAATTTGCCACAGACCCACACAGACAGACACAGACTGAGGCAGTCAAAGACATACCCGAAAAAATTGTAACTTACTTTTACGTTCTTATGAACGAATGCCTGTTTACAGAGTGCTTTGTGGTGAGAGTGTTTCGTCGCTTCGCTACTGTATTTAGTGTTTGGCCCTGTAAAGCGTGGTGGCAGGAAGGAGTGATAAAGTGGGGCTTTTCTGAATGCGGATCTAAAACATCCAGCATCAAGCAATGAAGTGGGGAGTTGAGAGTTTAAATCGGAATTCTTCCTTTCTTAACTTTAGGCACTCCGAACTCGTAACTTCAAACTTGGAAAATCCAGCATCAAGTATCGATATTCAACTGCTCTATCATACCATCGGCAAAATTCAATATGAAATTTCTTTGCTGGGCAGTGGAGTAGCCCGGACAGTCGCAACGCATGCCTTTCAGGGTTCGGATAAAGAGTTCCAGCTTAACCCAGTCCTGCCCCAATTCGACTGCAAAGACGTGCGGCTTACATTTGCTGTGCTGGAATTGCATTTCACTCAATAGGTCGTCGGGGATTCGCACCCAGAATATTTGATCCAAACTGGAACGGATGGCATGCTCCCCGAGGAACTCCCTGATTTTCTCTATCTTTGAGGGAGAGAGTTCATCAATCAAATATGTCCGCATTATAGGGGATTCCCCTCTTCGCTCTTATATAGTGTCCGTCCAGAAATGAGATAGTTTTTGCAAGATCAAGGAAGACGAAGATTTTAACCACAGGAATACGTTGGAGTATTTTGAGGATTAAAATTTGAGTCTGACGCTGAGATTGCGGAAAACAGCCAGTTATGGATCGACACTATCTATTTTTCTGCCTCTTAGATAAGCATCGAGAACGGAAAAAAACCAGATGATGATAAAAGCAGCCGCCATATACCACAGGATTGAAGGGTCTTCTGCCCTGAGCTTCGCCATGATCATCTCAGGGTTTGACAGGTCCACGCGGCCTGTTCTGAAAACCGCATCGATCAAACATACCAGCTTGATAATCCCCATCACAAAGAGAAGGAAGACAGCCGCAAGGAGAATAATGCCCTTTTTGAAATCCTGATTGATGATCTGTCCCAGCCCTGGAATGACCAGGCCTGAACAGAGGGGCGAAACCACAGCTTTTTTCATGACATTTCAGAGAAAATTGGTTATTAGGTATTTCGTTAAGTGCCTAAAGTTTGAAGTGCCTAAAGTTAAGGAACTTCGTGACTTTTTTAAGAGATGGTTTTCACAAGGCCTGCGCGACAAATCAGACCAAGGGACTCGGGTAATATTAGTCAAGGAACTCGACCGTCCTGTCTGCCGAGAGAGACAGTAACAGTTCGCTCAGCTAAGACCTTGATCGAGAACTTTAGACAATTTTAAAATGTTAAATATTACCTTTAACTTT
>JAUWPC010000048.1 GCA_030611815.1 Desulfobacteraceae bacterium | reverse complement strand
GCCTTTGTCAACCAAATTACGGGTTTTTAACCAGGTTAATCGAGCTCATTGATAACAGTGAAAATTGTGTCGAATCCCTCGATTTTCATTTTATGGTTGAACAGGATTTCCTTTTGTGTATAATAGTCCTTTCTAATTTACCCTGAAGATCCTGAGAATCAGTCTTTATCAGCGTCCAAATTTGAAAGGGGACCGTTATGGCACAGATTGATGCCTTTTTTAAGCTCATGAACGACCAGGGGGCCTCAGACCTTCACCTGATGGCCGGGCAGCAGCCAGTGCTGCGCGTACTGGGAGAACTGGAGCGGGTGAAATACAAGGAACTTGATAATGATGGCCTGAAGGCAATGCTCTATGAAATTGCCCCCGAAGAAAAGGTAAAGGTCTTTGAGGAATCCGGGGATGTGGATTTTGCCTATGAAATTCCTGGTCTGGCACGGTACAGGGCCAATTTTTTTGAGCAAAGAAATGGTATGGGTGCTGTTTTCAGGGAAATACCTTCAACTATTCTGACCTGCGAGCAATTGGGCCTTCCTCCGGTGGTTAGTAAATTGGCCTCTTTGCCGAGGGGGCTGGTTTTAGTGACCGGACCAACAGGGAGCGGCAAGTCCACAACCTTGGCGGCCATAATTGACGAGGCTAACAGAACCCGGAAAGATCATATCATTACTATTGAAGATCCAATCGAATTTGTTCATGAGAGTATCGAAGCGATAATTAATCATCGGGAGGTCGGTACCCATACCAATTCTTTTGCCGCTGCCCTGAGAGGAGCCTTAAGGGAAGACCCTGATATCATCATGGTCGGAGAAATGAGAGATCTGGAGACTATATCCTTGGCCATCGAGGCCTCGGCTACCGGTCATCTGGTTTTCGCCACCCTTCATACAACGAGCGCGGCAAAGACCGTGGATCGGATCATCGAGGTTTTTCCTGTAACCCAGCAGCAACAGATTCGAAACACTCTTGCAGATGGCATCAGGGCGGTAGTTGCTCAGAACCTTTTTAAGCGTATTGATAAGAAGGGCCGGTGTGCCGCACTTGAAATTATGATTGCAACCCCAGCCATACGGAATCTCATCAGGGAGGGGAAGACCTTTCAAATTCCTTCCATGATTCAGACAGGAAAGAAATATGGAATGCAGACATTGGATGATGCCATAATGGGTTTTCTGAAGAAGAAAATGATCAGCCCGGACAACGCTTATGCCAAGTGTGATGATAAATCTAAGTTTCTCCCTTTTTTAAGGAATCCCCCTGCCGATTTTACTGAGGCTTAAAGGAGACAAGGGTATGCGACAACAACAGATAGATCATGTCTTAACTTCCATGCTAAAATCCCACGACAATGTTTCAGATCTCAACATGACGGTGGACAAACCCTTTCAGGTGGAATCTTCCGGGGAGTTGGCTCCAGTGTCATTGACGCCTCCCGTAGACAAGTTGACACCTTTTCAGACCGAGATCTTCGCACTCAACCTGTTAGGTGGAGACAGGCGTTTGACCAGGGCTCTCCTATCCAAGGGATCGTGTGACTTATCGTATCAATTGCCGGGAAAGGCCCGTTTCAGGGTAAATATCTTCTCTCAAAAAGGTTGTTATTCTATTGTCATGCGGCAATTAGCTACCAGAGTTCCTACTATTGAAGACCTTAACCTTCCTCCCGCCTTTTCCAAAATGACCGCGGAAATGAATGGGATTATTCTGGTTACAGGCGCAACTGGAACTGGAAAAACAACATCCCTCGCTGCCCTCTTAGACAAGATCAACGAAACAAAATCCATTCACGTTGTTACGCTTGAGGATCCCGTAGAATACCTTCATCTCCAGAAAACGGCGACTTTTAATCAGCGAGAATTGGGGACAGATTTTGACACCTATGCCTCCGGCCTGAGGGCTGCCTTGAGACAGGCCCCCAAGGTGGTGTTGGTGGGCGAGATGAGAGACAGGGAGACCGTGGAAATTGGTCTTTCTGCTGCAGAGACAGGGCATCTGGTTCTCAGCTCCCTTCATACCATTGATGCTGGACAGACTATCAACCGTATCTTAGGTATGTTTGAACTGGAAGAGGAGAACCAGATACGGATGCGTCTCGCCGATACCATTCGCTGGATTGCCTGCCAGAGACTCTTACCAATGATAGGAGGTGGTCGTGTAGCGGCATTTGAAATAATGGGGTCAAACCTGAGGGTAAAGGACACTATCTTGCATGGTGAATCCGAAGACAGAACATACTATCGGATTATTGAAGGGAGCCAGCCTTTCGGGATGATGACATTTGATCAATGTATTGCCGATCTTTACATAAACGGCCTTGTTACAGAAGAGACAGCCATGGGTTACGCATCCAGAAAGGCCATAGTTGGGAGGGCAATTGATTCAATTAAGTCTGCAAGAGGGGAAAAGACTACCACTATAGAAGGTCTGGCCATTGATAAGGAATATGGAAAAAGAGGGTCGTTTGGGGAGCGAGAAAAATGGAAATAATATGTGAGGAGTGTAAGGCCAAACTTAATATTCCAGACGAGAAACTACCCGAGGGCCAGCAGGTCAGTGTCAGATGCCCCCGGTGCAGAAAAAAGCTGATTCTCGATACAACAAAAGCAAGACCGGGAGTTTCAGATGCCGCGGTTGTAGAATCTATTGAATCAGGAAGCCCCGGGGATATTCCAGGCCCTGCAATTGAAGAGGGGGTTGAACTGCCTCAAACTGAAGGAACGTCCGGATATGATGTGGAAGAGGATAGCGCCCTCATTTCCTATGAAGAAGGCGTGAAGTTAGCCCTTGTAATGAACAATGATGAGCATCAAACGAAAAAGATAAAGGAGGCCCTTGAAGGACTGGGTTATAGATACGTTCCGGGAAACAATACACAAGAAGCAGTCGGCAGGATGCGTTTTCACCGCTTCGACTTAGTAATCCTGTCAGACTATTTCGACAATGTCCCGCTGGAAGAAAGCCATATTCTTAATTACCTGAATCATCTCTCCATGTTTGTTCGCAGAAAAATTTTTGTTGTCTTGATTGGTGAAGGGTTGAGGACTATGGACAACATGGCGGCATTCGCTATGAGCGCCAATTTAGTGGTTAGTTTGAATGATCTGGATAAATTATCTATTATATTAAAGCGGGCTGTATCTGATAACGAAAAATTCTACAAAGTCTTCTTTGACACATTAAAGGAAGTTGGAAAGGCCTGATGGCGGATTGGCGATTGTTGATTGATGATTGTCGATTGAAAAACAGACAAAAATAGGATACCGATCAGGCTATCGCTTGGCAGTAGTTATTATCGGGTTCAGAGGTTCAATGGATACAACGGATAAGTACAGATTGAGGATACAAAACTGTGTCTGGACCATTATTGATGTGCATAGTACTATAAACAGTGAGTATGAAAACGAAGAGTTTTTTTCTCAGTTTATCGGTTTAGATGAGGCGATAGAGGCGCTCGATATGAGCCTGATTTCTGAAGGGGATATCTTAATGGTTGAGCAGGCCACCAATGCCCTTCTAAGAGAATTCAGCGGCCTTTTTGAAACAGGAATGTTCCGGCCTGTTTATGGACATACGTTGAATTGATGTAACCGTTCACGGGTTCAATCAATCATCAATCGCCAATCATCCATCCTTACCTCACCCCTGCCGGGTCGATCTTACAATCAAGGATCTTAGCGTCTTTTACCTGCGCTAAAGTAGTCCCCCATCTCGCCTTCAATTGAGCTATCCTTTCTATTTTTCCCACGGCCCAGAGCGACCCTCCGGCCCCAGCCCCTGCAAATCTGGCTCCGCACCCGGCATCCTCTGCCTCTTCAATCAGTTTCTTCGTGAAGGGGGTAAGGGCCTCGGGGGTTATTTCCCTTCTAATGGACATCTCTTCCCTTAGCAGGCTGGCAGCGCGGTTCCATTCCCAGGCTTTAATGGCCGCCCCGAACTGCCGTACTATTTCGTTGGCCTTTATCCATCCAGACCTCGTCTTGCCTGAGAGGAAATCCTTAATCCATTGGTGATTTGTTCGCGAAGATGTATGGCTTTTTCCGCTGTATACCACCAAAAGGCGCTTTGAAAGCTCTTTCCTGCCCTCCCCATCGAGGAGAGAGGTCTTTTGAAGCGGGGCGGTTCGATTTCCGTAACGCCATTCCCATTGATGGACGCCACCGTAGACTGCAACAGCTTGGTCTTGAATGCCGCAGTTGCCACCGCTGATACCATCCTCAAGGTGATATGCCAAATGAAGGATCTCCTTCTTAGAGTAGCCTTTATTGCCAAGACTTACGGACACCCTCGAAAGCGCCTTGATCAGGGCCACTAAAGCCGTGCTTGATCCACCTAAGGCCGACCTGACAGGAGATTGAGAATCGATCTTCACTTCCAGGCCGTGGAAACCGAAAAAAGAGATAGCCGCAAAAAAGAGGCCGAATGGAGAATCAAAGGGAAGCCGGTCGATGGAAAAGATCTCGGGCTGTGCAAAACCGGTTGAACTGATTTTTACCTTACCTTCCTTATAAAGATGAAGCCCTGCCGAGGTTCTCAATGTAAGGGCGATGTTAACAGTAGTTGGCTGTATTGCCTCAAAGGGAAGGGATAGGGCCTTGATGTCCCAGGTTCCTCCCGAGTCAACCCGGCATGGGGCTGAAGCCTCAACAGGCCTTTGGGTAAGCAGATCTTTAACCAGGATCATTCACAGAGTCCCCCTGTTGGATTGATGATTGATGATTGTCAATTAAAAAACAGAATAAAAACAACTAAACAGAGAGTCAGGTGCTAAAAGCATTTTCTTAAACGCTATTCCTGTCATTCAACCAGAGGCTTGCCATAAATAGCCCTGAGATGGTTTTTCCGTCCTGTATCTCACCCCTTTGGACCATCCTAAGCGCATCATCGAAGCTGACCCTATGCACATGAAGGATCTCATCCGTGTCCAGATCTTGGCTGGCCGGAAAAGCCTTCAATCATCCCCACTAACCATTGGCACGAACCGGACAAGCATTACATCTTCGGTTTTGAGCAGGCCCCCTCTCTTGACCGCCCGCACCAGTTTCTGAATAGCCCCTTTCCTGCCCACCGGAATGATTATTCGTCCCCCCTCTTTTAGCTGTTCAATCAATGGCCGGGGGATCTGTTCCGGGGCGCATGTCACGATTATAGCATCAAATGGGGCCTTTTGAGGCCACCCCTTATGGCCATCTCCTATCTTGATATGGACATTCTTATAACCTAACTTGTCTAAGGTCTCTTGGGCCCTTTTCCCTAAGGCTTCGATGATTTCAATAGAATATACCTCATTGATTAGTTCGGCCAAAACGGCGGCCTGATATCCGGAGCCTGTGCCTATTTCAAGGACTCTCTCCCCTGGCTTCAGTTTAAGGGCCTCTGTCATAAAGGCCACGATATAGGGCTGTGAGATGGTCTGGCCCTCACCGATAGGGAGAGGATGGTCGTCATAAGAAAACGCCCTGTTTTTCCGAGGCACGAACAGGTGTCTCGGGACCTTTCTCATCACCTTTATGACATTTGGATCATTTACCCCCCTATCAATGATCTGCCGGTTGACCATGGCCTCTCGAAGACGGGTAAAATCCATCTCTTCCTGGGCCGAGCATGTTGAGAAACTCAACAGAATCAGAATCAAAAAAAGCGGATAACAAATTTTTGTCATGATTATCAACTCAATATTGATGATCTCGTAAAAAGCCTAAGATCAAATTTATCTTGCTTATAACCCCTTGATTTTACTACATGTCAATTTTATTTTTTGTGACTTTTGCGCCTTTTTGCCTGCCCAGTTAAATCTCTTTTGCACTTATTTAACCGGGGCGGCTTCTTCAATCTTTATTCTGGAATAGGATAAGGTTATGTGGCATTCTCCCGCAAGCCTACAGCCCTTAATCCGCTTGCCCTCTTCCGACAACAAATTTGCCTGTGAAATATTTTTTCCGGATTTCTCCAGCTTCTTCAATCCAGCGTTCAAGCCCAACATTCTTGATCCGGCAGAGATTGTAGACTTTCATGTTATGAGGGTATCTTCCAGCATTGTCAGCCGTTGGGGCGAGAAAAGCGCACGGGAAATCATCGCAGTCACAGCACAACTCCACGCCCTTGGCTTTCACACAATCTAAAGTTGCACACCCCTCTGGTGGGAGATGGTAATGCTTCCCATCCTGTTGACGGCAACCCTTGCAAGGGATCTCTTGTTTAGGGATACCCAATTTCTCATGAATCAATTGGGCAAAATCGCTTGTCAAATTTTCCTCGTAGATTTCGCAATTGAAGCAGTCCAGCCCACATGGCGCCGTTAAAGCCTTCTTGTCTTTCATAGTTTCCCCTTTCAATCAAATTTTTCCATGCTTTGATAAATTGTGCAATGGGAAGAAGTTGGTCTCCCAGAGGTATTTTGTCTCATATGGTTCGCCACATACCGGAAAGCTGACCAGCGTAGCATTATTTGTCTGTCCCCTATTCCCCTATTCTCCTATTCTCCATTCTCTTTGATTTGTGGATTTGGGATTTTGGGTTTAGAAGACTACACAAATCAGGTGGGTTGACCATTTATACTGATATGAACCTCAATTGAGAGGCTCAAAACTAAACTTCTGTCCTCCCACAGAAGCTTCAAACATTAATCCACCCTTGGCTATAGTGAAGATAGCAACGCCGTTACTATAATCAGTATTGGCAGATGCGCCTGTGGTTGCGGCCACAGCAGATACCTGGGCTCCAAATTCGAAATTTCCGTATTTGAAGAGATCAAGTGCCCTCTTATCTTCGAAAAAAATGATTTCACTGTATACCTGGCCGCCCAACTGGAAACCGACGGTTAATTGCATCAGGCTTGATGTGCCGTTCAGGACTCCCTTGCTATAGACTTTTCCTTTTCCATAAGCACCTCCGATGCCCAAACCTCCTTTGCCTACTGTTGGGAATACTGCAAAACCATAGGCCTTTTCAAAAAAGGCCTTCATGCTGGGATCGCTGTTTTTGAAATTAGCAATAGCCTGCGCTACTTCGTGATCCTGAATATTTTGATTTGCAGCGGTTTCTGATTTATATGGATTCCACCCTGCATGAGCCGATGTAATTGATAACACCACTAAAGTGGTAACAACAAGGGCTGCCATCATTACCTGTTTCATAATACCTCCTTTTGTATAAAAAAATCCTTTCCCGATTCCCTTGATACAGAGGTCGTCAAGTAGGTAGTGCTTGAGTCCCGCCTGAGCAGGGCGCCAAATACTCGACGAGGTCTATAATAGCAAATGAGATTATCCTCAAAGCCCTATATACCACATTAATTCCGCTTTGGGAACTGTGAGCTTCGAGACGTACTCAAATAATCAAATACTCAATAGCACTATTTGCCTGTCCTGTTTTCCATTTATGTTCTTCTCATATTTCTCTTTTCACGCCCATTTTGTAAAAAGTTTTGTCATGGCTTTACGGTTGTATATAGTTTCCCATCTCTCTGCTTGACAATGCCACGATTGAAAAAATCAGTAATCAATTCATCATATTTTTGGTTATATTCTTTGTCAAAATAAAGATCTATGGTCTCTCTGAACCAGTGGGTTTCCATTAACTGGTCGTAAAATCTATCTTCGTCTATCTGCCTCTGCATAAGAAGGGTATAAATCATAATCTTCTTGAGGAGATCGGTTCCGATTTTTTCCCTATGTCTCATAAAACTCCGGATCCTTTTTTTGCTCTTGGATATTGCCCCTTTAATATCTTTAAACGGCCTTCCGTGTCCGGGAAAGACGGCTTCAACATCCAGCGATTCAAGTTTTTCAAGGGACTCCAGCATGTGAAACAGGGCCGTGCTTCCTTCCACACGAATCGTCATCACCCCCATATCACTTTCCCAGAGGGTGTCAGAAGATATTAGAACTTTATCTTTTGCACCATAGAGCACAATGCCATCAGAGGCATGGCCTGGTGTATGGATCACCCGGAATTCATGGGGCCCTACAGCGATGACATCTCTGTCTTCCAATGCCAGGGTGCAGTGAAAAAAAGCTGCATCCTGGCTGTAATATCTCCACCATGTGGACCAGTCATCCCGTGTATCTATGAAATATTTTCCGACCTTATGCAGGGCAATATCACAACCCGATCTCTCCTGAATGGTTCTATTGCCGCCGATATGGTCACAATGGGTATGGGTATTGATAATCAAACGAGTACGGGAAAGATCCACCCCTAAATCTGATATTAACCGTTCTGTTATATCAAAGTCAGAAATATAGGCCGTATCAATGAGGATAGGCTCTTTCGAGCGATAAACAAAATGGTTGCTATTCAGGTAGCCTCTTTCGATAAAAAACAGGTCCTTCATAATTTCAAGAGCGGACATATCCCTCCCCTAAATACTGCGGTGGTCACACAATCTCGAAAAGTTGCCTCGGGCTTTTTAAGGCTCCAGGACGTCCTTTCTTTGAAAGCTTACCATTAAAGATCAATAAGATAGCTGAATTCAATCCCAGCCGAAGACACTTAGCATTTGATCTTCAGCGCTTTCGGGAGAACCGTGAAAGTAAACGCACCAGCTTCCCAGGCCTGCTTTCCGTCAATTTGAAGTGTCAGAGGCCGTTCCAACTTCACATCCAATTGGTGGCCGGTCCTGTACTGGCCGATCCGATTGCCACCAGTGAATGATGTTGCCACTCCAATGGCACACTCAAACAGCCGTGAGTTGATGGAAAGGATATGGAGGAGGCGATCATCAAATCTTGCCCTTGGCACAACCTTCATTCCAAAGCCATAGTACGGCTGCTTTAAGATGATAAGGCTCAACAGGTTCTTCATCTCAAAGGATGTATCATCTATAGTAATTTCCGCAGTGGTCCGCTTGTATTTGCCAAAAAATGCGCTAATAAAAGCTCCGAGATAGGTTTTAAAACCAGTATAACCTCGGGCCAGGTATTCGTCACGAAGCTGGATGATTTTTCCTTCGATCCCAACTGATAATATAAATCCACGCTTTTTTCCCTGGCAATTGACAAGATCGTATTGATGTATTTCTCCATCTCTGATGCGCATGGCAATCTCCGCAACGCTCCCCTTATACTTAAGGGCGTGTTGCATGGCGTTTCCGGTGCCTAAAGGGAGAAAGGCGACTGGTTTTTGAGCCGTATCAATAGAATTGATGATATCGGAAAGGGTTCCATCCCCTCCGGCAATGACGAGGACGTCACAACGGTTGGCAAGTTTCCTGGCGTATTGACAAAAATCCTCCGGCGTTGTGGTATCCAGGCCGTGTATTTCCGCATTTAATATCTCAGCGGCCCGAACCAGTACAGAATGCTTCTGAGCAATGCTTTTTTTTCCAGAGGCAGGATTTGCAATAATCGCGTAACGCATTTTGGCAATCAAAATTATTGGAACCAAAACCTAAATTCCTGAATTCTTAAATCCATGTAAAAAGGACTTTTTACATGGCCATCAATTTTGGTGTTCAGCCATTGCGGATTCATGCATAAAGCAGTAGAAAGAGTCAAGCGTAGATTTGACCCATTTACTATCAATCATAGTCCTCACCATTCAATTGTCATCAGATCGCCTCGATCGTTGAGGGGGGCTTCGGCGAAATGTTGTACGTGACGCTGACGATGCCAGACACCTCGCGGATAATCTCGCTGGCAAGCTTCTCAAGGATTTCGAAAGAGAGCCGAGTCGGTGTTGCGGTCCGCGCGTCGACGCTTTCCCAGCAGCGCACCTCGATCTGCTGTCCGAAATCGCGCCTGCCGTCACGCATACCGGTCACGCGGTCTTCATGAAGGATCGCCATGTACTGGAATGCACCGGTGTCCTCGAGCAACCTCTCCACAACGACGGTTGCCTTGCGGACCGTCTCGATGCGCTCCGGGGTCACTTTGCCTATCACGCGTGCTGCGAGCGCAGGGCCCGGGAACGGGATGCGCTCGAATAGATCGTACGGAAGCCCGAGGGCCTTGCCTATCTTTCTAACGCCGTCCTTGCGAAGCTGAATGAGCGGCTCGATGATGCGGTAGCCGAAAGCCTCCTGCGGATCGATCCCGAGCTGCTCGAAGACATTGTGCTGCCGCTTGATCCCTGCAACGGTCTCGTCGACATCGGTCAGGATAGTTCCCTGGAGAAGGTATTTGGCTCCGCTTTCCTTGACAATGCGTCCGAATACGTTTCGGTAGAATGTCTGTGTAATGGCCTCGCGCTTTTCTTCAGGGTCCGTGATTCCCTTGAGCGCTGCGAAGAACTCTTTGCGTGCATCGACTACTTCGACCGTGACGTCGAGGTTTCGGAAAAAACCCACAACCTGTTCGGGCTCTCCTTCGCGCATGAGGCCGTTTTCGATGAAAACGGTCTTAAGGCGTTTCCCCAGGGCTCTATGCCCGAGCATCGTGACCGTAGACGAATCAACGCCTCCCGAGAGGGCGTTGATCGCGATTCCGTCCCCAACGGCGCCCCTGATCTCTTTGACCTTCTCATTAATGAAGCGATCGGTGTTAAGCTCCTGTGCCGTGATCTCCTTAGTCATGTGGCAACCTCCTTTTCATTTGATAGCCTTTGCTTGACGCCTATTTTCTCTTATACCTTTTAAAATTACTATATAGTGTCCATCCAGAAATGAGTCCCGCTTTTGAGGCGGGATTGCAAGATCAAGTCGAAGATCCCGCACTCTGAGCGGGGGAAAATAGCCATTTATGGATCGACACTATCTAACGTGATCTTCAGGTGGTGACTGTGACTGGGGGACTGGTGGTAGGGTCACGCTAACTTATTGATTATTATAGATTAACGTCCCCTATTTTCTCTCTCCGCCGTTTCTTTCAGAAGGTCAATAAAGCAGAGGTAGTCCCCCTTCCCTTGGAAAATCGATTCGCCCCTTCTCCCCCTGTTCATAACGTGATACCACCCTGCCCGCCATCGCGAGCCGTTCAGGCGAGGCAGGCGGGGCATTCGGATATCGTATTCTCAGTGGCCTGGATATAGCACATTACTACCACATTCAACAATATGAGATAAGAGTAGACTTCCTTCCCATAATTGGGGCGCGTTTTTTGCGCATCCACTTCAAGCCGTTGTTATGTGAAATTTATTAGTATGTTTTCTAAATACTTAACACTACCCTGATTAAACTCTAAATATTCCATCATGTTTTCGGCAGAATCATCACCATTTTCGCTACTTAAAAACCCAAGGATGTCCTCGATATCTTCTTCAGATTCAATAGGAGCAGGAGAGGCTGCTGGGGCTTTGGTTATTAATATTCTGACCTTAATCATTCTAAATAAATCCTCTCTGGTTACCCCCCACCTTTCTATTAAGAAATCGCTTGAAATTTTAGAGGGAAGGGGCGTTGCTGTTTTCCGTAATCTGTTTGAAATTTCGGAAAATAAGTATTGGTTGCTTTTTTGAATTCCATTGAACTCTGCTTCTATTTTATTTTTTTGGGCATCTATCAAATCGACTTTTGTTTTTAAATTTGATATTTCACGTGTATATGCAAATTTTTGGGCATCTATCAAATCGACTTTTGTTTTTAAATTTGATATTTCACGTCTATATGCAAATTTGGTGATTAGAAAGAATATTATGGCACCAGAACAAAATATGGCTGATGCAACTATTTTCGCTAACATTATCGTATTCCATTCATCTTTTATTATGCTAAACCAAAAATCAGGACCCATTTTCTCCATCCTCCGCGAGATGGCCCGCACATTATAAAGGGGGGAAGCCGTTGCGGATACGGCGTTCGGGAGCTACCCTACCCCCCATACTTCTATTTATCTATGACACATAACGCTGAATTTAATTGTTCGGTTTGTTGTCATTTTCAATTTTACTTAACTTGGTTTCGAAATGTTCTAAAAGCTTTTCTGAGTTAACAGGTGGCTCAAATTTCGAGGGATGCAGAATATGGGCTTGCACTATAGACACCAGTGGTATTGCCATTCCCACTAAATTGGATAATCCAAGCCTCATTTTGTCAACTTCTAAATCTGGTTCTTCATGTAAAGGGGTCAAGTCGACTCTTGGTGCACTCGAGTCCGGTTGATCCCCTCCGGAGTCTCCTGGGAAATGAATGCTTTGTACCCCTTTAGACTTTCGGCCTTATCACACCCCTTCCCCCCCTGTTCATAACGTGACACCACCCTGCCCGCCATCGCGAGCGGCTCAGGCGAGGGATTCGGATATCGTATTCTCAGTGGCCTGAACATAGCACATTACTACCACATTCAACAATATGAGTCAAGAGTAGACCCCTTACATTGAGGTCAGCCGTGAATGGTTTTGACCCTCCCCACAAGGCCGTTTTCCAAGCGAACTTTGATTCCGTGGGGATGTGTGGCGGATTTTGTCAGAATATCCCGGACGATGCCTTCGGTAGGCTTTCCGGTTCTCTGGTCCTGCTTTAATACAATGGAAACTTTCAGACCGGCTATAATATCGGCTCTCTTAGTTCCGTCAGTCATTTGGAAATCCCTTTGTTTCTTTTATGAGCTTGGTGCTGCTGTTTGCAAAGCACATCATTCAGGTCTTTGATGGTCAGTTCCTGAAATGCGATTTTAGTTTCAATTTCCACCAGGCGTTTTTCACTCATTTTTAAGTTTCCCCTCTTTTTTTTGTTGTTTGATTTCAGTCTCGCTTAGCGCAGGATTCCCCACATTTGATATTTTGAAACCATAAATGTGTTGGTAGCGCCGTAACTTTAGGCATTTTAGGCACTTTAGCTCACTTTAGGCACTTTTCCAGTTTATCCGGGTTAGGGTATAGTGCGATCAGGGTTTTCCTGCAAGCCAGATTGTGTGCCTGCCGCCTTTTCCGGGTTTGCGGGCTGGTACTGTTACGGTTTCCGTCTGGAATCCGCACTGCTTCAGGCGACGGGTGAATGCCTCGTCTGTTCCGGAAGACCAGACGGCCAGAATTCCTCTGGGGCGGAGAGCGGAAAAGGACGTTTTTAGACCGGATCTGCCGTAGAGGCGTTCATTGGCTTTCCGGGTAAGCCCGTCAGGACCGTTGTCTACATCAAGAAGTATTGCATCCCAGGCGGATTTTTTTTCCCTGATGGTTTTCGCCACATCTTCTTCTTCGACGGATACCCGGGGATCATCCAGCGGCATTCCTGCAAGGTGCCCCAGGTGTTCCCTGTTCCATCTGACCACAGCCGGGATCAGTTCAGATACTGTGATGAGTGTACCCGGCTCCGATTGTTCAAGTGCTGCCGCCAGGGTGTAGCCCATGCCGAGGCCTCCAATGAGAATCCTCAGGCCGGATTTTCGTTTAATGCGGCTGCATGTGAGTTCAGCCAGTGCACCTTCGGAACCGTGGAGACGGCTGTTCATCAGCTCTGTTCCTGCGGTTCGGATCGAGAATTCCGTGCCTCGCTTCAGCAGTGTGACTTCTCCTTCATGTCCGGGGACTTCCGCCCGGTCGATCTTTTCCCAGGGGATCACACTTTTCTCCTCAAGCGGCAGATGAATAGCGTAGTCTGCATGTTTCTGTTTTTCGGTTTATACCATATCATGTTCTATTATTCATTCCTTTCAAGGGTTGCGGCTTTTCCGCCGATATAAACCCTAACATTGCGTTTAAACCTGGCGCTGGTTCATTGTTGAGAGGGAAAGCGTACGCAGAAGCCCTCTCGGGTAAGGTTTAGTCAACCGCCCGATAGTGTCACTCTATTTTATAGAGTTACGTGAGTCAAGCGAGGTGAAGGGTGTATGCCCTGAATCTGATCCATAG
>JAUWPC010000251.1 GCA_030611815.1 Desulfobacteraceae bacterium | reverse complement strand
CCCACAAAGCGTCCCGGGCTCATAATGCCTAATGGATCGATCTGCTCCTTGATCCGCTTCATGACAACGAAGTCGGAACCTGATTTTCCCCAGATCTTGAGACGGTCTTTTACTTCCGCGGGGGCGCCTTCGATAACCAGATTGCCCCCAACCTCGTGGCAGCGTGCCAGGAGACTGTTTATTGCGTGTATGCCCCTGTCCATCGCTTCGGCGTCGTTCGGTAGAATAAGGAGCCGGGGCAAACAGATTCCATTCCCGGCATGGATCTGGAGCGTATAATCGAGATCGGCATCGGAAAAGGTTTTTTCCACAGACTCCGCAATCCCCCTCCACTCTGAAATGGGGTAATTGAGCTTGGCCTTGATGAGGTCAGCGCCCCTGTCTGCAAGAGCAGCATCAAGATTACTCTTTGCAAGCCAGAACAGCAGGTGCCTCTCCTCTTGCAGGCGTGCGTCGGATCTGGCGCCGTTGGCCTTGGCCATACCCATGATCTCAGTTCGCATGCGGCCTACGGCCTGTTCAAAGCCTTCAATGGCTATGACGGACACATAGCCGTTGGACCCGAAATCAGGGATGCCATCCATATTCAGGTGACTGTAGGCCTCCTGGTTCATCACGTCAACACCTGCCGGGAGCAGATGGGTCTCAAAAACCTCTTCGATAAAGGCAGAGACATGGGAAAAGGATCCGAAGGAGATCAAGATGGTCTCCATTTTCTCCGGCAAAGGGAGGAGCTTTAGCGTCATTTCACATATAATGCCCAGGCTCCCCATTGAACCAACCGCCAGCTTTGAGACATCATAGCCTGACACGTTTTTTACTGTCTTCCCCCCTGATCCGATGATTTCTCCCGTGGGCGCTACCATTCGAACCCCTAAAATCGAATCCCTTATATTTCCGTAAAGGAGCCGGCGAGACCCGCTGGAATTGGCGGCGATAATACCACCTATGGTTGCCGAATCGGCGTATGAAGGATCGATGGGCAGAAAGCAACCGCTATGGGATCTATCAGAGCAGATAACTTCATCGGCCTCGGTAATTAGATCATTGAGAGGGAGGTAGCAACGATCTTCCCGGGTGGCAAGCCTTGCCTGGATATCCCTGAATTTGACACCGGACTCTACTGTGATGGTCAGGTTTGATGTGTCCACATCAATCATATGGTTCATCCGGGAGGTGCATACCACCACGTCCAGCCGTGCTGGCGGGTTGCCCATGGCCATCTTGGTCCTGCTTCCGCATGGAATAATGGCCAGGTTCTCCCTGTTGGCTAACGTGACCACGCCTGAGACTTCCTCAGTGTTCCCAGGAAATATCACCGCCTCAGGGACCATTTCATCTACCGCATAATCTCTGATCACATCAGGCCCGGTCTTGATAAACTCCTTGCCCACAATGCCGGCGAGCCCTCCAACTAACTCTTTAAAGTCTGCCACGTGAGTACTCCTTAGATGGTTACAGTTTAAGAAGTGTCGATCCATAAATGGCTATTTTCCGCAATCTCAGCGTCAGACTCAAATTTTAATCCTCGAAATACCCCAATGTATTCCTGTGGTTAAAATTTTCGTCTTCCTTGATCTTGCAAAAACTATCTCATTTCTGGATGGACACTAGGTAAAGGTTTGAAGTTCATAAATGCCCATTGGATGAAATTTAAGATCCCAGCGTCCGATGATATCTAACCTTTGAACCCGTGAACGGTGTACCACAACTTTAGGCATTTTAGGCATTTTAGGCACTTTAGCTCACTTTAGGCACTTCTTTATTGTACACAAACGGGTTCGGGAATCATTTTTCCGGGGTTAATGATATCATCCGGGTCAAAAGCCTTTTTTAACTTACGCTCGAACTCCAGATCATTTTCACAAAAAACGAATGCTGTTTCTCTCAACTTTTCAAGTCCTATGCCGTGTTCCCCGCTGATAGTGCCTCCGGCATCGGCGCATGCTTTCAAAATCTCGGTAGCTGCCTTGAGAGCTCGTTCTTTTTCATCGGGATCCCTTTCATCAAACATGATGAGTGGGTGTAGGTTCCCATCTCCCGCATGAAAAACATTCCCAATAGGGAGATTATACTTCTTCCCGATCTCAATTACCTTTCCCAGAACCTCCGGCAGTTTGGTTCGAGGTACTGTGCCGTCGCAGCAGAGATAACTGGGTCGTACCTGTCCCACGGAACCGAAAGCCCCTTTTCGGCCCGCCCACAGCAAACCCCTTTCCGCTTCATCCTTTGCCAGTTTGACTTCTCTCACATTGTTCCGCTTGCAGATCTCTATGATCTTTTCGGCATTTTCATCCATACCCTCGGGCATGCCGTCAAGTTCGATGATCAGCACAGCAGCAGCGTCTAAGGGATACCCCACCTTGATGGTCTCTTCCACCGCCCGCATGACTCTGTTGTCCATCATCTCCAAGGTGGCCGGAATGATCCCCTCCGCAATAATGGCCGAGACCGTGTTGGCGCCATCCTCAATAGTCTCGTAGATGGCAAGCATGGTCTTGACTGCCTCCGGGGCCCGTTCCAGCTTCAGGATGGCTTTGGTCACCAGACCCAAAGTCCCCTCACAACCAACAAAAAGCCCTTTGATATCATATCCGGGATTGTCCCAGCTCTTTCCACCTGTCCAGATCACAGTCCCGTCGTTCAGGACCAATTCGAGACCCTGGATATGATTTGAGGTAACCCCATATTTGAGGCAGTGGGGTCCGCCTGAATTCTCGGCGATGTTTCCGCCAATGGTCGAGACTTTCTGGCTTGCGGGATCAGGCTGGTAGACAAAGCCCTTCTTGAGCACCTCTGTCTGAAGGTCCAGGGTAATAACCCCCGGTTCCACGGTCACCGTGCGGTTGGGGATATCAATCTCTAAGATATGATTCATCCTGGAAAAATGGACCACAATCCCCCCCTTCACAGGGATGGTGCCGCCTGTCAGGTTGGTGCCCGAGCCACGGCCTAAAATGGGGACCTTTTCCTTGTAGGCCAGGGCCATGATTTTTGATACTTCCTCAGTCGAACCCGGCATTACAATCACATCCGGCATCCCCTTTTCCAGGGACGCGTCATAACTGTAGAGCGCCAGATCCATATCCGATGACAGGACATATTCGGCTCCCACGATTTCTTTTAAACTATCGATGAGTATCTGTGTGTCCATAACAACTCCTGATTAAATTTTGAGTCACGCCTCAGGCGTGATTAAATTTCCCAGAGGGCGCCCTATTTAACTAAGCCTCGAAAGCGGGATCTTCGACCAGCATCGCTATCGTGAGGGATAGAAGAAGGAGGTCGACGACCCCACGGGTCTAAAATCTCGCCATCAACGTATTCCTGGAGCCCGCAGAGGAGCGGTTCGTATCTCCCTTCCAGTGCGTAATCTACCAAGAATTCATCGGATTTTGCAATATACTCAGGGCCAAGATACCTTTCAACGATCTTTACCCGCCCTAACTCCTCTTCGGCATCTTTTAAGTTGTCGAACCTGGTTCTGAAGATCCTTAACACCTTCAAGGGGGTCGCCTTGGGAAACCACCTCAGGCCATCTTTGATGATACCGTTTTTTTCTTCTGCCACATCTGCAGGCTTCAGCACCTCCATGATATGGGAGCGAAGGCCCATACGGTAATGCCGCCTGAATAGAAAGTCCCCCTGACCTCTAATGAAGTTTAACTCTATTATGTCGAGGTGCTCCAACCTCGGTCTATCTCTGATATCCGCAACCATCTTTTCCAGGGTCCCACTTCCAAGATCGAGATTATCTTGCACTAAATAGTGCCTGAACGAAATGACTTCCCTATTTCATAATCTTAATCATAATCATAATCTTACTCAAAACGATTATGATTAAGAGTAAGAGTATGAATCCAAAAACAACCCCGCCCCTGGCGGGGTCAAATGTGGCTGTTATTTCGTCCTAATTTGTGTGAGTTTTTATCCCGCCCTGCGGGACCAAAATCGTGCCTGGACAGGGTTTTCCTTCGTCACTCGTCACTCCTTGATCGTCATTCGATTACTATTACACAGACAACTTCAATTGCTATTTTTGCAGAAAGAACTTTCAGGACACGGCACTAAATGCTGATCTTTCGGGTTACTCTCATCAGTAGTAAGATAGACAGTACGATGGCGAGAGAAACCATTGCCATGGCCACAAATACTGCGGGTAAGGACCATGCCTCTTTGATCCATCCAACCAGGTGAACGGCGACTGCCCCCACTCCGAAGGTAAGGATAAATTTGGTGCCGTATGCGCTGTGTCTCAGCTTGTCCGGGGTGAACTTGGCCACAAGGGTATTCTCAATCGGTTGCATGCCTAATAGAAAGAGCATGTAGCCCATGGTTATCAGCAGAAGGGAAACATCTGTCGTGTAGGCCATGGCTAAGGCCAAGGGTAGGGCGAACAGGTGAAAGATGAGATATCCGCGACGGGGCTCAAACCGTTCAGCGGCAAGGCCCCCTAAGAACTGTCCAAACATGCCTACCACAAACACCGAGGATGAGAGGGCCGTGGCCGCCACATTCCTTGAGGCAGGCATCCACTGCAGACTGCTTATCCAATCGAGCAGCGCGGGGTTTCTAAGCTCAAAATAGGAGGGTAGGATTACGGTAACCGTGCGATAGGCGATACCACCTAACATCATACATATACACAATATGGCAAAGCCTACCATCAGTCTCATTGACCCTTGGGATACAGTGTTTTCATTCCTTGCCGGTTCAATCAGGGGGAGGAAAAGCATAATGACCGCGCCGAGGAGATTGAGGCAGCCAAGGAAGATAAATGCTATCTGAATGCCGTAGAAATGGTTAATCACTCCCGCCAAAATGGGAGCCGCGGCCAGACCTGCATTGCCCGCCATGCCGTTGTATCCTAAGGCCATGCTCATCTTGCTGATCCCTCTGGAGATCAGACCCAGGCCAGCCGGGTGATATATGCCCGAAAAGACTCCCACCCCTGCCAGGCAGAGGGAAAAGGCCCCCGGAGAGTCGACAAGAAACCCCGCTGCTAATCCGCATAAACCAGCACCTGTGTAGAAGAGAAGGAGGAGAGGCTTTGCCCCAATCCTGTCACTCACGATGCCCCATGGCAGAGCAGTGAGGCCAAAGAGCAGATACATCCAGAAAGAAAGCGCTAAGACATGGCTCAGGTCCATGCCATACCTTCCCATGAGCGGCAAGACAAGAGCGGGAAACAT
>JAUWPC010000372.1 GCA_030611815.1 Desulfobacteraceae bacterium | reverse complement strand
ATATAATAGTTTTTAAAGATACGGTTTTGCTATCAGTATGATTCAGAAATTCAGTTATCTCCGCTCAAAACAGCTTTTCTTCATCTGATTTGCCTTTCCCAGTTTTTTCGTATCATTTGGAAGAAGTCCAGGAGCTTCTCTGATAAACTGAGGTCAAATGTAAGCGCTATGTAAAGGTGTTTGTTCATTGATGTTCGAGAACATTTTTACGTTTGTTTTTAGGCGTAAGACAAGGACCGGGATAGCTTGATTAGACCGGCTTAATAACTGCACACAAAGGAAAAGAACGAGAATGGAAGAGTCACAAAGGGCTAAGATTGAAGCCAAATTGAAGAGGATGATCGAACTTCAAACCCAATCACAGAAAGAAAATATACGTGTCATAAACATCCCTTACAGTACCAAGGTGATTCGTCGCCGAAAAGGCTCGCCTGATAAACACATCATGTAAGATCCCCGGCAAGGAAGAACAAGAGATAAAGGGGGGCAAGGACCATTTCCTCCGCTTTGTCTTTGTTGTATTCCATTGCTCAGTTCCTCAACTCATCGGGATAACGCCCATACGGGCTTTACGTGATATTTCAGAATCTGAGCGCCAATTCTGCCAAGTTATTTTTTGCCAAGCCCTTAGCATACCCGGAACCAGATGTTAAATTGGAACGGATACGGCTTTTTCCATGGCAATCCTGGCGTATCGCCACATTAGGGAAAAGACCTTAACACCCATCTCAGGGAGGAGGAATATGGGTATCCTGTTTCCTTCCAAAAATACCCGACACCTCTCCATACTCTCTTTTTCTCCGAGCAGGGAAAAGAGGACCGGTTTTCTCAGATTCTCCTGAATCACTTCAACGAGCGGGCGATAAGGCTCAACATCAGGGGTGGCAAAGGAGATGAAGATGATTCCGTCTACCCCGTCGTCGGTCAAAAGGGCGCGGAGGATCTCGGTGGATGTCTTTTCAAAACCATGGACCATCATGTCCGGAAAGATATCCACCGGGTTCATGGCCTTTGATTGGCTGGAAATGACCTCAGCAATCCTTTTCCGGGTTTCTCCTGAGAAACGGGCCAGGCTGAGTCCCTCATCCGTTGCGGTATCAACGCTCATGATAGCCTGGGCGCCGCTAAAGGTCACCAGGGCGATACGCCCACCCTTTGGCAACGGCATACATCGAAAACCCATAAGGGCGGCCATAAGCTGATCGATCCCTCCCACGCGAAGCACCCCCGCCTGACGTAATGCCCCATCCAGCACTTTATCGTCCACTGCCAGGCTTGCCGTGTGCGAGGCCGAAGCACGGGCCCCTGCCGCTGTCCGGCCCCCTTTGAGCAGGAAGACCGGCTTTTGCGCCACGGTCTTGCGAGCCTCCTCTAAGAACCGTCTTCCATCTCGAATGTCCTCGAGATAGAGCCCCACTATCTCGGTCTGTTTGTCCTCCCGAAAATAGGCGAGTACATCCGATTCGTCTACATCAACCTTGTTGCCCAGCCCCAGCGCCTTTGAGATTCGCAATTCTTTAAAGGAGGTGAGATATCGGAGCAGTGCTCCCACAAATATGCCGGACTGGGCCGCAAATCCGATAGACCCGGGCCTCAACATACGCTCGTTGCAGAAGTAAGCGGTCGTCATGCCGGTTGCGGTGTTTACGATTCCCATGGTATTGGGCCCGAACCCGCGCATGCCGCTGGACCGGAGGATAGCGCTAACCTCCTGTTGATACCGCGCTCCTTCACTCCCTGTCTCTGCAAATCCTTCGGATGAGATCACCACGCCCTTTACACCTGCCCGCGCACAATCGGCTAAGCACGGAACCACTGCCTTGGGAGGGATAATCAGGGTAGCCAGGTCAACCGGAAAGGGGACCTCGTGAATGGTGCGGTAAAACGGCACGCCGTACATCTCTCCCGGTCGTGGGTTGACGCCTGCGATCTGCCCTTGGAAACCAGTGTCCTTCAGGAGTTTGAGGAGGATAGATCCAGGTTTCAGGGGGTCCTGAGAGGCCCCTATGACGGCCAGATTTTTCGCTTCCAAGACCTCTTTTAGAGTATACATCTCATCCCCGCCATGTTTTTCGAAACATTCTTTAAAACCAGAATCCTTGAGTTGTTCTTCAAGATAACCTTTTGTAATTCTTCCTCATATTTTTTTCATTTTTGACGTTCGATATAACAAGGAATCTTACCCGTTCTTACGTTGATATTTTCCAGAAGTCAATGAATTTGGCTGGATTACAGGGTAACGGGGTTCCTGTCTGAATGGCACGTTTGTGTTCACGCAAAAAATAAGTGGAAAGATCCTTTGGCGAAATGGTATAAGATGAAGCCGAAGAGAGACGGATGATGAATGTTTTGAAAAAGGAGTCTTGATCATGAGTAAGGGAGTGGAGCGCAGCATTTTTTATTTTGATGAAAAGGGACCTGTGAACACGGAAAAGAGCCTGGAGATTGCCCGTGCCCGCGCAAGGGAAGCGAACATCGGAACCATCGTGGTCGCATCTTCCACAGGAGAAACAGCACTGAAACTGCACCAGATAGCGGGGAATGAAGTTAAAATCATCGCTGTGACCTACAACGCGGGCAGCCGGTTTCAAGCGGAAGTAGAAAAGTTCAACAAGAACCGTGACGCACTTCTTGAAAAGGGTATTATGGTTGTCCGTGGGCTTCACGCCCTGAGCGGTCCGGAAAAAGGTATTTCAGAGAAGTACAAAACAACGTTCCTCCCGCTGAATATTGTGGCCGATACACTTCGGATGTTCTCCCAGGGGGTAAAGGTCTGTGTGGAGATCGTTATAATGGCCGCAGAGCATGGCTTTGTCACGACCGATGAAGACGTTGTGGTTGTGGGGGGTAGCGGGCATGGCGCTGATACCGCCCTTGTCATGAAACCTGTCTTTGCGGCTGATATGTTCAAGGCTAAGATAAAGGCCCTCCTCTGCATGCCGGGCTGAAACCCGTTGGCGATCTAACGGCCCGGACCCCTTTCCCTGATGAGCCGCCTCAGATACAGCCATCCAATAACGCAGCCTGCAGCATAGTGCGGGAAATCCCACCAGACAAAGGTGGTGCCGATGAGGGCCTTGCCTAAGAAACAGGATCGGATCTTCTCCAGAACCGGGGGGTGAAACAACTGAAGGCATTCAAGGGCGCTGGTGATC
>JAUWPC010000151.1 GCA_030611815.1 Desulfobacteraceae bacterium | reverse complement strand
CAGGCCATATTGGGCGGCATTTTAATGAATAATGACGCCATGAACCAGATTATGGACGTCCTCTCGGTCGACGATTTTTACCGGGAGGCCCACGTTGCACTCTTCGATGGGATGGTCCAGTTGTATAATCGCGGCGAACCGATAGATATTATCACCCTGTCCCATGTCCTTAGCACGAAGAATAAATTGGAAAAAGTAGGGGGTACCGATTATTTAGCCCTGTTAGTCCAGGCAGTCTCCACTTCTGCCGGGATTGTTTACCACGCCGAGATCGTCAGGAATCTGGCGGTTCGAAGGAGATTGATCAGCCAATGTTCAACGATTTCCGAACTGTGCTTTCAGGAGCAGGAGAGCACCGAGGATCTCCTTGAGGCGGCAGAGCAGTCTATATTTGATATTGCTGAGGACCAGATCAGAGAGGGGCTTGAGAGCCTGAAACAGATCATTGACGGGAGTTTCAAAAAACTTGAGAGCGCGGCCGAACTTGAAGGCTACGTGACCGGTCTCCCAACCGGCTTTGAGCAGTTTGACCGTTTAACCGCCGGACTGCAACCTTCAGACCTGATTATTATTGCAGGGAGACCGAGCATGGGAAAAACGGCTCTGGCCCTCAACATCGGGTACAACGTGGCCAAAAAAACCGATAAAGTAGTGGCCGTTTTTTCCTTGGAGATGTCAAAACAGCAGTTGGGCATTAGATTATTGGGATTTGATTCCGGTATCAACGCCACAAAACTTAGAACCGGCAGTTTGAGAACTGACGACTGGCCCCGCCTTACGGAGTCTGCCGATCGTCTCTCGGAGCTGCCTATACTTATCGATGATACCTCTGCCATCAGTGTGCTTGAAATTAAGGCAAAGTGCAGGAGATTAAAAAAGCGGAGCGATCTGGGCCTCGTCATTGTGGATTATATGCAGTTGATTAAGGGCCGGAGATCGGCTGAATCCCGGCAGTTAGAAATGTCGGAAATATCAGCGTCTTTGAAGGGATTGGCCAAAGACCTCAACATCCCTGTGGTAGCGCTGTCCCAGTTAAACAGAAAGGTAGAGGACAGGCCCAACAAGAGGCCACAGTTGGCGGACCTGAGAGAGAGCGGGGCAATCGAACAGGATGCGGATGTCATTGCCTTTATTTACAGGGACGAGATTTACAATCCTAATTCAGAGGAAAACCGGAATCTTGCGGAGATTATTATCGCGAAGCAGAGGAATGGCCCCACCGGTTTCTTCAAATTGACTTTCCAGAAAGAGTTGACACGATTCAGAAACTATACACAGGAAGACGTGCCGATGTAAACAGGCGAGACCAAACAGAGATTTTACCACGAAGTACACGAATCAGATTTTTCTTACTCATAATCATAATCATACTCATAATCAAACATCCCCGCCTGCCTCGCGGTTCGAAGCATTGCGGGCAGGTCTCAAGCTGACTGTAGAAGAGTATGATTAAGATTACGAGTATGATTATGAACCTTACTTAGCCACTCAACGACTCACCCACTTAACTACTCAACTAATGCACCGTCCCAAAAGTTCTTTCTTACATTTTCGCAAAACAAGTTGACCGGATATTCGCCATATATAATCCTCGTATTTTTTTAAAATACATGCTAATATATTGAAAATATCTAACAATTACTTAGATAATGCCGGGCATATGGATTAACTGCAGACTACTAAAATCTTTCTTCAATAATCGAGGTCACCGCCGAGTCCCGAATTACGAATTTTATAATTCTGACGGCAGAATCAATGAGACGATTCTCAAGGTTAAATTCTTTGTTTTCCTTCGTCACTCGTCATTCGTTGATCGTTATTCGATTACTATTACACAGGCAACTTAAATTGCCAATTTTGCAGACAAAACTTTTTAGGATACGGCACTAATTCTTTAAATCGCCCCGTCTTTCCATCCCGCCGACTTGATCTTCCTGTTACCCTTCGCCACTACGAGAGACTCACATTTCGGAAGTGAGTTAATAAATATAGTGCCACGCTCGGGATTCATCACAAATACGCTGGTAGAAAGGGCATCGGCATCCATAGCCGTCTCAGCTACGACCGATACGCTTGTGCTTTCGTCAGGAGACAGGCCAGTGCTGGGGTTTACTATATGGTGAAACATCTTTTCCTTGTCAAAGTAGATCTCATAATTTCCTGAGGTGGCAATAGCCCCATCGGTCATATGGATAATGTCGGGGTAATGTTTCTTTTTCTGAGGATCTTGCACCGCAATGGTCCACGGCTTTTTGTCGCGCCTGTGTCCCATGGTCCGGATATCACCACCCGCATTAATCAGGTGATTCTTGATCCGATGCTTAGCTAAGACCTGGGAGGCCCTGTCCACAATATAACCCTTTGCAATCCCATCCAAGGTAATGCCCATGCCAGGGCGTTTGAACCTGAGGGAGGACCCCTTAAATTCGATGTTGGATGCATTGACTAACCTGAGGGCCTCCTGCAGTTCAGCTTCAGTGGGGGGCATCTTTTGCTCTTGAGAAAACTTTTCTTTAAACAGGTCAACCACCGGCTTTACAGATATATCAAAGGCCCCATTACTGACCCGGTAATACTTCAACGCCCTCTTAACCACCTCTGAAACTTCAGGGGGAACGTCTTTCAAAAAGCCTTCCCGGTTGAGCTGTGCAACAGCCGTTGTCTCATCAAAACGGCTTATGGACCGTGACAAACGGTCAATTTCAAAAAAGGCCTCTCCCATTGCATCTTCGGCCTGATCCCTCGATGAGTGCAGGAGTGTCATGGAGACAAACGTCCCCATGGCCAACCTGGTCTTGGAGATCTTATATAGCTTGCGGTTAAACCTTACCGCTTCCGCCCAAGTGGGAATGGCCGTGGTAGAGGCAAGACCGATACCGAGGATCCCCGAAAGCTTCAAAAAAGACCTTCGATTTATAGGCCCCGATGTGTGGTTAAAAAAATCTTGTTTTTCCATTATATTCCTCCATTATCTAAACAGAAATCTTGGGGCCAAATCTAACTTCGGCCACTTGATCCAATTATTCGACACTACGTTCGAAAATTCATAATCATAATCGTAATCTTTTACAGCCTGCTTTAGACAGTTACCAATTGAGTTTTGTGAAAAAACACAAGAAATCTTTTACAGTTCCCGGAAAGCCCAGTAATAGAAAGGGGTTCCGAACGATGAATTTCCTCAAAAACCTTCGCGTCTTTGCGTGAGACCTTTTCTGTTCCGGTTTATCCGGGTTAGGGGATATTCGATTAAGATTACGATTAAGATTATGAGTAAGAAAATAATCCAATATGCCTGATTCAGGCCGCCGCTACGGCTATCTGCGGGACTGAGTCCTCACCCTCCAAGTAACTTCTAAAGATGTCCCGGGGGCATTTTTCAATACATATCATACCGCATTCAGGGCCAAATTCAATACATTTCTCATAATCGATCTTTACCACATTCTCTTCTAAAGCGACTGCCTTTGCGGGGCATGCCTTGACGCATATCTTGCAAGAGATGCAGCCGGCTTCACATATCTGCTTTGCGACCTTGCCAGGATCCTTAGTGCTGCACGGAACCCAGACTCTGGCCTTTGCGGGAATCAATTCGATAATCTTTTTTGGACAGACCCGGACACAGGTCCCACAGCCAACGCAGAGGTCGGAGGCAACAACCGGAAAACCATTCACCATGGTTATCGCGTCAAAAGGGCAGCTCTCTGCACATTCTCCGGCGCCCACACATGCGTAACGGCATGCAGACGGCCCGCCAAAGGCCAAGGTCGCAGCAGTGCATGAGCCGTAGCCGATGTATTTCAGCTTTTCCTGGACCTTTCCTTCGATCTTTGAACAGCGAACAGCGGCCACCAAATCCTCTACCGCAGCCATTTTTTTGCCTGAAATCTCGGCAACCATTTCGGCAACTTCCGCCTTACCCGGAAAACAGAGATTGGGGGAAACGTCCGGCTCATTCACGACCGCTTCGGCATAGGCTTCACACCCTGGGAAGCCGCATCCCCCTCACTGGGCTCCAGATAAGATTTCCAATACCTCTTCAACCTTGGGATTGGCTTCCACTGCAAACTTGTGGGCAGCAAGGGCAAGACCTATCCCGAAGAACAGGCCGATACATCCTAATACGGCTAAGCCTCCGAGAGCCATTTTTATCAATATTGGGTCCATTTGAGTTCCTTTAAATAAGTGAGCTAAAGTGCCTAAAGTTAAGGAACTTCGTGACTTTTTTAAGGGGACTGGCTTCATCAAGGCCTGCCCGCCATTACCGGCCTTTTGGGATATACCCGCTTCCGTACATGACAGCGAGGCAGGCGGGCCTCCAAGATAAAGCAGGCCAGAGAACACTCGCAACAGAAAGTCAAGGATTCCGACCGGTTTGTCCGTCTCTATTTACGCAAGTCCCGCTTACAGGCGGGACTCGACAAACATCTTGTTCTGTAACCGTTTACTATTTTGTTTTTGGACTCATACTCTTAATCGTACTCTTAATCATAATCGTTTTGAGTAAGATTACGATTATGATTAAGATTATGAAATAGGGAAGTCATTTCGTCCAGGCACTATTTTAAAATGTCAAACAACACCTTTAACTTTAGGCACTTCTATTAGTCACTTCTAAAATATAGACATCCCTGAAAACCCCAAAAAGGACAAGGCAAACAGGCCCGCCAACACAAAGGCAATGGGAAGGCCCCGGTACGTGGGCGGGACATTGGCCAGTTCCAGCCTTTCACGGACAGAGGACATCAGAAAAAGGGCAATCAAAAATCCAAGGCCTGCCCCAAGGGACAGCATGAGACTCTCCCAGGCGTTATATTCATTATCCGCAAGGATAAGTGGAACTGCAATGATAATACAGTTTGCAATAACCAAAACAAGGTAAACCCCGAATGCCTTAAACAGGAGTGGGTTGACTTTCCTTAGAATGGTATCGACGGCCTGGACCGATAAAGAGACCAACCCAATAAAGACAACTATCTGGAGGAAGTCTAACCTGTAGGGTCGGAGCACAAACTGATAGATAAACCAGGACATCATTGCGCTTGCCACTATGACAAGGGTGAACGTTATCCCCATACCCACAGCAGTGGACTTCTTCTGGGATACCCCGAAAAACACACACAGGCCTAAATATTTTGTAAAGACAAAGTTGTTGATAATCATGGCGCCGATCAGAATTGAAAAAAGATACCCGAGGTAGAACTTCTTAACGTTGAGAATCGCCGTACCCAAGGATTTTCCCTCAGAGGAGATCTTGGTTGCAGTCACCACGTGCGGCTGGTTTTTATTGAGGTCATCTGCAAATACCAAAGTTGCCTTTTTCTTGTCGGCGCTGAGAGATACATCGATAATCTTTAGTCGAATATCCGGGTCAGGCTTTTCGCAGGCAGTGTAATTGGATCGATTTTTGGCCCAGGCCTCGTCAACGGGTCCCGCAAACTCAATGACAATCTTATTGGTGTCTTTGAAGGCCGTCTTTTTTACAAAGCGATGTTCAGGTTTGCATCCGCCAATCAGGAAGAGACTGATTATAACCAGAATGTTTAGAAATATAAATTTCCGTCCAAGGATTTTCATCTCTCTTTAGCCCTTTTCTTCCGGTTATAAACCAGCTCCATATAGTTGAACATTGCCATCATAATGCCTACGCAGAAAAATCCGGCGGCCGGGAGAACAAAGAAAAGGAGCGGCCGAAACCCTAAAACGTCGTGCCCAAGAATAGTCCCCATTCCTAAGAGCTCTCTCACAAACCCTATTACCACCATGCCGGCCATAAACCCCAAGCCCATGCCGATACCATCCCAAAAGGAAGAGGGGACAGAATTTTTACAGGCAAAAACCTCTAATCTCATGGTTATGATGGCAAAGGCCACAATCAGTTTAACAAAAATGCCCATCTCTTTATAGGCCGCGGGCATATATGCCGCTAAGACAAGGTCTATAACAGTCACCCACGTGGCAATTGTAAGAGTATAGGTGGGAATCCTGATCCTGGGATGAATGTAATCCTTAATAAGGGCTATAGTGCAACTGGAAAAGACCTGCACGAAGAGGACGGCAATCCCCAACATGATACCATTCATAACGGTGGTGCTGATTCCCACTGCCGGACACATGGAAAGGGCTAAACGAAATATGGGATTGTCGTTCAGGATACCGTTAGATACCAACTGGAAATTTGTCTTTGTGGTGGCTGGCACTGTCTTACTCCTTAAAAGGCTACCGGTATATGTTGTCGTGAAATCACGCTATCAAGCCTGTTTATCCGGTAGGCGAATTTCCTGATCATATTTTTGACACCATTGGTTACCGCCTGGCTGGAAATCGTGGCCCCTGTCAGGGCATAGATGTCCTTGTCCTGGTATTTGCTGCGTATGGTATCAACAACTCCCTTGGGTAATGGGAATTCCTTCCCCTTTTTTGTCTCTAAATATTTTTTGTACTCCTCGGGAAGGGGCTCTTTGGTTACATTGATCTTTTTGATCTTTTCAAAGGATTTTCCCTTAAACTGATTCTTGAAATAGTCCTGATTGATTTCCGCGCCAAGTCCTGGATCTTCTTCCTGTTCCATGATTTCGAGACCGATGATCTTAAAGGATGGGTCAATCGCTAACATTACATCAATAAAGGTCTTAAAACCGGGAAACTTTCCTGGCAAAAGGTACGCTAAGCGTTTTTTTCCCAATTTTGCCACGATGGTGGAATCCGAGTAAACAAAGATCTTGGGCGGTTTCAGTACCACTTTCAGGGCCGAGGCTCTCTCGGAGGCCTCCGAGACCTTTTCAGGGGTAATGTTGAGTTTGAATCTGTTCACGAACTGGCCGTCAAGGTCAATCACCACGAGCTGGTAACCCCCCTGTTCTCCCCTTACCACCGGGAGCATATAGCCCAAGGTCCTTATAGCGCCATCCTCAATGATATACCTGTAAATTGTGTAAAGCCTCAGGTCGGATGGGGCTGGATGTCCCTTTGTGTATCCTAAAAGTCCGAGCATAGCCCGCTGTACATTGACATGTTCATTATGTTTCTTGGCCTTGTCTGTGACAATGAAAACCGATCCCATGAGTAGGGCGGCAACTAAGCATGTCACTGTAAGACCTATGGTAATGCGGATAATTTCTTTCATTATTGAGCACCTTTTTGAGGAGCAAAACGCTTGGGTCTAAACCATCCCTCTAATGCGGGCACGATAGGATTCATGAGCAGAATGGCATAACATACACCTTCCGGATACCCCCCTTTCAGACGAATAAGGACGGTGAGGGCGGCCACTCCGGCCCCGAAAATAAGCTTTGCCGTGCTCTGGGATGGAGAGGTCACATAGTCGGTGGCCATGAAAAAGGCCCCTAAAAAAACACCGCCGGAAAGCACGGCCAATAAAGGGTTCCCCGTGAAAAGCCTCTCCCCGCCAAAAACCCAGGTTAGGAATCCAACCGTAACGATCATTGATACCGGGATATGCCAGGTGATATATCTCTTATAGATCAGATAAAGCCCGCCCATAAGGAGGAGGAGGGCAGAGGTCTCACCGATACAGCCGGGTCTCCAGCCAATAAAAAAATCACCATATATGGCAGGCATAGACCCGAATTTTTCCATCAGGGCGCTTGAGCCATAATGCTTCAAGAGATAAAGGGGGGTGGCCGTAGAAACAGCGTCAATCCCCGAGCCCATATACTTGAAAATGGCCCCGTCACGGATGGGCGGAAGCCAGGCAGAGGTCATGGCGACGGGGAAGGTTGCCATCAGGAAGGCCCGGCCGATGAGGGCAGGATTAAATATGTTGAATCCGATCCCTCCCAAGAGATGTTTGGCCACGTAAATGGCCATGACAGCGCCCAAAATGGGTATCCAGTATGGTACTCCCGGCGGGATGATATATGCCATCAGGAGTCCGGTAATCACGGCGCTCCCATCCTTGATGGTCACTGGGCGATGCAACAGCTTTTGCGAGATAGCTTCAACCGCCACACAGCTTATGACGCTAATCAGGGTAATTATGAGAGTCTGGA
>JAUWPC010000285.1 GCA_030611815.1 Desulfobacteraceae bacterium | reverse complement strand
ACTGTCCATATAGGTATAATCCGCCCGGAATTTGAGATCTACCCAGTCTGTGGGTTTGCTGTTTATATTGAGGACCCCATGGGCATCATTATCCCTTCCCCTGTTGAGCAGACTGGCAGACTCCGAGTTAAAAAACTCTGTGCCATTTATATAATAGCTCTGTGTGCCCGCAGGAGGCTGCACGCCCGGCACGCCAAAATCCCTGTATATATAGTCGCCGTAAAGGCTGATATCCAGGGCGTCTCCTTTGTCCAGCACCAGCTTGATGGAAGCGTCGTTGTGGCTGAGATCGCTGTTTGAACGAAATCCCAGCGTCCTGTACCGATTGGCCGTCAGGTAGTACCCAAAATCACCAACTGCAAACATTCCCTGTTCCGCGGCAAGCCCATAGGTGCTCTGGGACCCGAAACCGGCGCTGGCCTTGAGATCAATTTCATCCCTCTCAGGCCTCTTGGTAATGATGTTTATGGTGCCGCCCATGGCGCCTGAACCGTAGAGAACAGAACCCGAACCTTTGACCACCTCAATCCGTTCAATACTGTTCAGGGGGATCTTATTTACATCAGCGATGCCAAGGGAGGGCGAATTGATTGTTACGCCGTTCACCCGGATCTGGGTGGCGTTACCGGACATGCCCCTGATATGAATTTGCCCTGCAGCGCCACCATAATCACCGCGGGTCCTCCAGTCAATACCAGGTTCATTGGCTAAGAGTTCTCCTAAGGTCTTTGCCGGGGATTCCTCGATGTCCAAATCATCAACGATAATCACGAAGCTGGATACATCTTTTCGTTTTTCTTCAGTTTTGGTGGCTGAAACCACCACCTCATCCAGGGTGTCCACTGCCTCCCTACTCGTTTTTTCATTCTCAGCCAGACAGAACATCGGAAAAACAAACAACACGACCAGCCCTGACAAAAATACGCTTTTTTTCATGATAAACCCTCCCCTCCCCATTGTGTGTTTGTCTGACGCCTATGGCCCGGAGACAAAAAAAATCCCCGGACCGAAATGAATCGACCCGGGGATTTCCCTTTTTTATCCGCAAGATCATATAGTTCCCCTCAGTCCGTGAAGGTCACTATCTTTTTGTTCAGGCAGGTCTTCTGACTTTCGGATCATCCTACTTGCCTTGTTAGAAACCTTCCCTCTGAAGGATTCTGCAAGGCTTACCGCGCCTTCCCATCCGGCACTCAGATTATCACTGAGTGCCCGACAGTGGCTATTTGCGGCTTTCGTCCCCGATCACAGCGGCGGGCCCGTCCCATTTTTTAGGGTTCCCTATTAAGCTCAAAACGAGCACCTGAACGATTCTTGTTTAGCACAAAGATAGGTGAAAGTCAATAAGAATTTGATAAAATCTTTAAAAGTAATTCGTTATGATTCTTTATCGGAAACACCGGCTTCCTCAAAGGTAAGCATATCCTGAAAGATCCTTACAGCGCCTTCCATGATCCCCATGGCAAGTGCCCCACCTGTCCCCTCACCAAGACGCATCCCCAGATCAAGAATGGGATTAAGCCCAAGATAATCCAACATAATCTTGTGACCCGGTTCCTCCGAGCGATGTCCTGCGAAAACGTAATCCACCACTTCCGGGCAAATGGCATCTGCCACCAAAGCACCGGCAGTTGAAATAAAACCATCGATCACAACTGGACGACTATGATAGGCCCCGGCCAGGATACACCCAGCTATCCCACCGATCTCAAACCCTCCCACCTTGGAAAGGACATCCAGGCCATCCCCACGGTCAGGCCGGTTCACTTCAATGGCGCGACGGATAGTTTCTCGTTTCCTCAAAAGTCCTTTATCATCCACACCGGTTCCACGCCCAACCATATCCTCAAGGCTTCTACCTGTAAGCACAGTCCCGATAGCCGCCGAAGGGGTCGTGTTGCCGATCCCCATATCCCCTGTACCCAAAATCTCTACACCTCTCTGGAAGAGATCCGTGGAAAGCTGAAACCCTGTTAGGATAGCCTTTTCAGCCTCCTGGCGCGTCATAGCCGGACCTTTTGCGAGATTTGCTGTACCCTTAGCCACCTTCCGGATCAAAAGCCGCTCCCCTTTTTCCAGTGAAGCGGGGTCCAAATCCGAGATAATACCCATGTCCACCACCCAGACATCTGCATTCACAAGACGGGCAAGCACATTGATCCCTGCACCATTTTTCAAGAAAGTACGGACCATCTCGCCAGTAATTACCTGCGGGTATGCACTCACTCCCTCATTAACCACTCCATGGTCTCCGGCCATAACCAAAATCGCCTTGCTATTAATTGAAGGCTCCAAGGTCTTATAGATCCCACACAACTGCTCGGAAATGTCATGGAGCCTTCCCAGTGCCCTGGTTGGCATCACTAATTGAGACGTTCGCTCCCTGGCCTTCTCGACAAATTCTCCATCCGTTTGCCCAATTCCTTCTACGATTTCCTTCAATCCCATACTATTTATGTCCATTTTTATCACACCCCCCGTTTGTTTATTCCTCACAGGCCAAAAAAAATCCCCAAGCGTTAACCGCTTGAGGATTTACCTTTTCCGCAAACATGAAGCAGGATGGCAGGTCTTCTGACTTTCGGATCACTCTACTGCCCGCACCTTCCCATCCGGCACTCAGCTCATCACTGAGTGCCGGGCAGTGGTTAATTGCGGGGTTCGTCCCCGAACACAGCGGCGGGTCCGTACCGGATTCTTACCGGTTTCCCTATTACGCCCTTAAAGGGCGCCATCAAACTGCAGAATCTATTTATGAAATATGATTGTTTATAAGTATGGAGGAAACATCGAACTTTGTCAAGTTTTTCCCACCAGGTTCAACACGTGTCATACAGGGGTCGATTTAGAAGTTGCGGTTTAGAAGTTGAACACCTTCGCTTCGACTGCGAGATCGATTAGATGCGGTGCTCCATCAAGCGCCATGTTAGAAAAGAATTTTGCCTCGTCAACCTGACGAGCCTTTGCACAAGGGGGTCAGACTCCAATGGGCACTTCGTTTTCTTCTAAATACGGGAAGTAGTCGTTCGGGCAATCTCCGGTATCGCTCTTGGCGTCAAAATCACGTGTAGGATCCGCCCATAAAACCCCATCGTCAATGAAGAATAGATTCACTGTATGATTTTTTGAGTGCGCAATCTTGGCGAATTGAAAACACCTCGTGGCTGCATTAACATCTTGTTTACTTAGAACAAACACAAAATTTGCCATAACAGATCTCCTTTCTTTCGTAAAAAATCGACACCTTTGTACTCCACAGGTTTTGAGGCCAGTATAACGATATTTTCATACTTATGGTTCGTGGACCTTTTCACCCATAAGCGTGATTGTTGTCATGTTTTCACCTGTAAATCGTAAGGCGATTTCAAGGTTCACAACCGTTCAAGTCCGGTGATCACGCCGTGGCAGCGGCAGGCCGTGCTCACCAGGAGAGGGCCCTCGGCCTGTTTTACCTTATTAAGCAGCTCAAAAAGCTGCTCGCCACGATACCCTCCGATTCCGGGTCCTAACTGATAGCTGCGGATATTCAGTGATTGGAACGAATCGAATCTTAGATCGTCAAGAATATCAAACATGTTCTTTTCCCTTGGCTCTCCCGTTACAGTGCAGATATCGCCCGGTTCATCGCAATCGTCAGGACAGGTAAAATCAGCATGGCTGACATAGATATTCCCCTCCGGCCCCCGGATGGGATTGGGAAGCAACGGTTCGATCTCGCGGGGCAAAGGTATTCGGTGAAGGCTTCCCGGTCCCAGATGAACCAAAAACCACTCGGCTGCCAGGTGCACAGGTAAAGCCGGTATGATCCAATCGGGCTCGAGATCTTCTTTAAGATGCTTTTCCAGAAATGTCACGCCATCGGCCTGCTCGATGGTCGTGTTCGAGCCTTTACATCTCAAAAGGTTCTCTTGAACCGGGTCTACCAGGACAAAATGCTTATGCTTGTTGCCTTTTGACAACCGCTGATAGGCAATAAATCCAAATTGACCGATACCGATGATCCAGATCTTTTCCATAGCGACAATTTATGTTATAGTTCTGTCTCATTCATGAGTGTCTGACTCGTGCCCATACAACAATAAGATGAACCGAGACCTTTAAGGAATTTCACACATGGAAGATAGAAACTTTGAATGCCCTGTTCGCGATAAAATTAATACATATTGCTCATGCCCAAAAACAGACTGCGAGAGACACGGGATCTGCTGCGAGTGCATTGTTGCCCATAAAAATCGGATCGACGATCCGATCATAAAGCGTTTTCCACATTGCTTGAGAGACCTTGTAAAAGAAGCAATCGGGAAATGATAAAACTGAGAAAAAACGCATCTCTTGACTTAAGTCAATGAATTTTTACCCGGAATGTCGATAATAGCTGTAATACCTAAGGCAATCAAGAGATATTCCCTGACGAATCAGCATTTGCCATGTTCTGCGACGAAAGTCGCATACACACGTCGTAAGATCGCGGGGAGTCACCACAAGTCCAAATTGGGAAAGGAGATCTAAGTATGCCAAAGACAGTGGACAATTTAATGAAGATGTTTACCAGTGGATCGGAATCAAATGT
>JAUWPC010000185.1 GCA_030611815.1 Desulfobacteraceae bacterium | reverse complement strand
TCCCATTTGCCGGGTGATTCATCTCCCTGCCTATCCAGTTTAAAACCATACTCAAGACGAAGTGGCCCGATCGGCGAATACCATCTGATACCGGCTCCGGCAGACTTTTTGATTCCGCTAAAGGTCCAGCTCTGCGAATCGTCAAAGACATTACCGGCATCAAAAAACACAAGACCAACCACTCCCTGTTCCTTGAGCAGCGGGAAACGATATTCCACATTATAACACATCATCTTGGTGCCACCTACCAGGTATCCGTTCGCATCGCGCGGAGAAATAGTCTGATAATCATAGCCACGGACCGTGTTGATACCACCTAAGAAAAATTTCTGGAAGACAGAGAGTTTCCCGTTGTCTTTGATATAGCCTGCTCGCCCCTGCACCATAAATACAGTCTCCCAGAACATGGGGAAAAACCAGGTCGTCCGGCCCCGGTATTTGTTGAATTTTTCATCCCCGCCCAAACCGGCATATTGAAATGATATTTCGTTAATCGATCCTTTCGTGGTATTCCAGAGTTTGTCCCTGCTATCCCGCTTTACTGCAAGTGACACACTGCTGGTTACATTTCGACCTCTCATATCGTACATCGGTCCTTCGGTTGCCTGAACATCATAAATTCGTGAATTGTCAAAATCATATCTTGTCATCAACCTGGTGTATTCATCAATGATATCGAGAGGGTATCCGAAGTTGATAGCGGCTCCCATTGCGTCTCTGGAGTAGTCGCTGAACTGCTGATCCCAAGTATAGAGATCGGCGCCGAAAGAGACACGCGTATCAAAGAGCCATGGTTCAAAAAACTTTATATCAAATTCCGTGTTTTTCCCACCAATCCTGGCGTTGGCCTGGAGCCTTTGTCCGTACCCTAAGAAATTTTCATCCGCTATCTGAAAAGTAACAAAGGCCGAATAGGCAGAGCTGTAACCTGCGCCTACGCTGAAGGTGCGAGTCCCTTTCTCTTTTACTTTGACATTCAACCTCATCAGGTCGTCGCTGCTTCCCTTTTTCGTCTCTAACTGCACGTCCTCAAAAAAGCCAAGCCGGTTAAGGTTTGCACCGCTTCGTTTCAGATTTTTGCCACTAAAATATTCCCCTTCTATGACCTTCAATTGACGTCTAATGACCTTATCTCTTGTCACCGTGTTCCCTGAAATAGTAATCCTTTCAAAACGAACCTTTGGTCCTTTAGAGATATCATAGGTAATATCGGCAAGATGTTTCTCATTGTCCTCTTTGACTATCGGCCTGACCTCTGCATAGGCGTAACCGTGATCAGCATATACATCTCTCAATGCTAAGATATCCTTCCGCACAATCTCTCGATTGAAAACCTTTTCCTTATCGATACGGACTTTCTTGAGGAGTTCGTCCGCAGGCTCTATTAGAGCCCCCTCGACCGCAACCTTGCCGACCCCATATTGATGCCCTTCAACAATATCAATGGTAACGACAAGGCCTTTGAGCTTATCATCATAGGTGACCTTCGGCTCGCCCACTTTCGCCTTGATAAAACCATGGTTGTGATAAAATGCGGTTATCTTGTGAACATCGAATTCAAGCTTCCTTCTCTCTAAGATTCCGGCCTTGGTAATCCACGAAAGAAACCACCACTCACTGGTTTCCATAATGTCCTTGAGCTGATCAGTATCATAATGTTTATTCCCTACAAATTGAATCTTTTCGATGTACACCTTATCATGCTCATCGATTTTGTATTTCAGCATCACCTCGTTATTGGGAAGCGGTTCGGTCTTTTCTTCTATTTCAGCGTTGTAGTAGCCCTTTTCCCGGTATAGCTCCTTGAGCCGATTAATACTCTGTCTGATTTCGTTGTTATCTAAGATGGAATAAAGGTTTATCCCCAAATCCTTTTTCAAGTCATCGTCATCAATCTCATCATTTCCCTCAAATACGATCTTGCCAACAGAAGGTTTCTCGCTCACGTGAAAGGTAACAACCTTTCCCGAAGGGCCATCCTCAGTCTCCGTCTTGACATCTTTAAAAAAACCCATCTTGTAAATATCGCGGAGATCCTTATCAAGTTTGTCGTAATCAAGTCTATCCCCTGCCTTGGTGTCTACCACAGCTAAAATAGCCGCTTTTTCTATGCGTCGATTCCCCGCCACATGCACCGAATCGATCTGTGGCACACCCATGACCCGATCATAGACATTAACAGTGAGTCGCTTCACTGTATCCGTGAGTTCGTCAATATCTTCAGAGACTAAAAAAATAAAAAAGGGCGGTCTCTTTTGGGATACATCGATCACTTTCAGGTCTACACTCGCCTTGTTTCCAATCTGAGTAAGACTGCCCATGACTATCCAATCGGCCTCGAGTTTTTTTCCCAAGGAGAGGAGTTCTGCCCTTTCCATGGCCGGGGTAAAGGCAATGGGGTATTTGTTAATCCTTTTAGGGCTGATCATCTTAAAGCCCTTCTGTTCCAATCGAGAGGAGAGCATTTTCTGCAGGCCTAACTGGAGATGATCAAGCGGCTTCCGGGCGTTAATCTTAAAGGGCAATATTGCCATCGTTTCCTTTTTTTCAGCCGCAACCATTTCCGGCACAAAAAAGGCGAACAAAATTAGGAGCAGCATTGTCCTGGATAAGATCTTGCCGGCCCTGAAGCGCATGGCGTTTCCCGCTTTGCGCTTTCCGCTCTGCGCTCTGCGTATTATTTTACCGTATCCGCCCATCTATAAGCTCCATTTTTTTAGACATCTTTTCCGCCAATTTCTGGTTGTGGGTGGCAATTACCATGGCAACTCCTTCGTCCCGGTTGAGTTGAAGAAGGAGATCAGCAATTTCCTGGCCGGTTAACCAGTCAAGGTTTCCTGTGGGTTCATCTCCCAATATCAACTTTGGACTCATTATTAGAGCCCTTGCTATTGCCACACGTTGCTGTTCCCCTCCGGAAAGCTCGCCCGCACGGTGAGTCATACGTCTCTCAAGCCCCACCTTTACAAGAACATCTCTTGCCATTCCTGCCGCCTTTTTCTTTGAAAACCTCGCGATTAAGGCGGGCATCATGGTGTTTTCCAATGCATTCAACTCGGGCAGGAGGTGATGAAACTGGAATACAAAACCTATTTCCTTGTTTCTCAGTCGGGCAAGTCTCCCTTCATCCATTTGATACATATTGAATTCGCGGAATTTAACAAGCCCTTTAGAGGGGGGCTCGAGGCTCCCCATGATATTGAGCAGCGTCGATTTCCCAACCCCGGACGCCCCCATAACTGCAAGGCTGTCGCCGGAATTAATCACAAGGCTAACGCCCTTCAAGACTTCAATAACATCCCCATGATGAAGAAAGGACTTAAATACATTCTCAAGACTCAACATAGGAGCCTCGGAATCCACCCTGGTTCTTTCGTTATTCATACCTGAAAGACTCCACCGGATTCAATCTCGAGGCATACCAGGATGGGTAAAGGGTAGCCAAAAACGATATTACTACTGCTGCTGCGGCAACAAACGACACATCCGCAACCTCCACCTGAACCGGCAGAGTGGATATATAGTAAACATCTGCAGGGAGACTGATGAATTTGTACTTCGCAAGCAGCTGACACAGCCCCAGGCCAGAGACAAGACCGGCGAATGTGCCGACAACCCCTACAAGGAGTCCCTGAAACATGAAAATCGTCATGATGCTCCTGGAAGAGGCCCCCATTGCCCTCAGGATTGCAACATCCCTCGTCTTTTCCATAACCACCATAACTAACGTGCTGATAATATTTAGCGCCCCAACAAGAACTATCATGCTTAAAATGACAAACATAGTTAATTTTTCAAGCTTGAGCGCAGAGAAGAGGCTTCTGTTCATGACCTTCCAGTCTTTGGTCCAGTATGGATAACCAAGGACTTTTTGGATTTTTCTTGATATCTTGTCTGATTTGTAGACGTCTTCCACCCTGACCTCGAGGCCTGTTACCTTGTCTCCTAACGCTAAGAAGTCCTGGGCCTCTTTTAAGGAAATATAGATCATGGAGGCATCGTACTCATACATGCCTGAGTCAAAAAGGGCGGCAACCTTGAACCTTCGCGTGTTGGGGGTCCTCCCCAAGGGGGTCAGTTTTCCCTCCGGAGAAATCACGGTTATCACACTTCCGGGATGTGCCCCTATCTGCTTGGCAAGCTCGCCTCCTATGATAATGGGCGGTATCCCGTCGATCTTCTTTTTGAGGGAAGTGATGGATCCATCCTTGATCATGCTTTTGAAGGTTACAACCGCGCCCGCGCTTTCAGGATCAACACCCCTCAGGACCGCGCCGGATACGGCCCCCGAGTTGTTGATCATAACCTGCGTGTAGATGAAAGGGGTTGAGGCAATCACTCCCTCCACTTTGTCAACTTTTTCTGCGGCTTTTTGGTAATCGTTGAAAGGCCCGGTGAGACTCAGGACTAAGATATGGGAGTTTACCCCCAAGATTTTGGACATCAAGTCCGCCCTGAAACCGTTCATCACCGAAAGGACAACAACAAGCGCCATCACACCCACCATTACGCCTAAGATTGAGATTACCGTAATAACAGATATAAAGCGCTGTTTTCGCTTGGCCTTGAGGTATTTCATCCCGAGAAACAGTTCGAACATATTATCCTTAATTCTATGCCTTCGCTCTCATCTGGGGAAACAGTATAACATCCCTTATGGATGGTGAATCGGTCAGGAGCATAACAACCCTGTCAATCCCAATCCCTTCTCCTGCCGTTGGCGGCATCCCGTACTCTAATGCGGTTACATAGTCTTTATCCATAAACTGGGCCTCTTTATCCCCTGCGTCCCTTAGCGCCACCTGATTCTCGAATCTCTCTCTTTGATCTGTGGGGTCATTTAATTCATTAAATGCGTTCGCTATCTCCCGTCCGCCGATAAAGAGTTCAAAACGGTCAACGATGTCGGGATTTTGTTCATTGCGCCTTGAAAGTGGGGAGACTTCCGTTGGATAACCGGTGATAAAGGTTGGATTGATCAGCAGGGGCTCCACGAGGTGGTCAAACAGTTTTGTAAGAATCTGTCCATGACTCTCCCTGGCAGAGAGACCAATTTCACATTCAGAGGCAAACGCAGCGGCGTTTTCCTTAACCTGGAAGATTTCATCCTTAACACCTCCCAAATCCCTCAAGGCATCAAAAAGGGATATTTTAGTCCAGGGCGTGGCAAAATCAATGGTCTTGCCCTGATATTCAATTACGTTCCGGCCAAACATCTTATGGAGAAGATGGTTGAAGAGTTCTTCTGTCAGGGCCATTAGATCTTCATAGGTGGCATAGGCCATGTAGAATTCCAGCATGGTAAACTCCGGGTTATGCTTTATGGAGATACCTTCGTTCCTGAAATTCCGGTTGATTTCAAAAACCCTCTCTAACCCGCCAACCACGAGTCTCTTGAGGTAAAGCTCGGGGGCTACTCTCAGGTAGAGGTCCATCCCGAGGGTATTGTGGTAGGTCTTAAAGGGCCTTGCCGTTGCTCCCCCCGGGATCGGTTGCATCATCGGAGTCTCTACCTCCAGGAAGTCCTTCTCAACAAAAAATTCTCTTATTTCCTGGATGATGCGGCTTCTAAGTACAAACACCTCTCTTACAGGATCGTTCATTATCAGATCAAGGTACCGCTGCCGGTATCGGGTCTCCACGTCGGTCAGACCATGCCATTTCTCAGGCAACGACCTCATCGACTTTGACAGGAGCGAGAGGTCTTCTGCCAGGAGGGTCAGTTCACCTGTCCTGGTCTTAAAAAACCGTCCCCTGATCCCAATAAAATCCCCGATGTCCATCAGCTTGAACATGCTGAATTTCTCAGGGGGGACCCTGCCTTTTCTAATGTAGGCCTGAATGCGACCCATCCTGTCCTTAATGTGAATGAATGAAGCCTTTCCAAAATCCCGTCGCGCTATGATCCTGCCGGCCATGGCATAGGAGTCGCTTTCCTGCTCAAGGGCATCCTTGTCCACCTGACCAAAACGCTCTATTGCCTCTGATGATGTGATATCGATCTTATAACCCGCAGGGTAGAGGTTAACCCCCTCTGCCTGGAGTTTTTCCGCTTTATTCTTTCTCTCTTCTATAATTGAGCTTGTTTTGCCTGCAACCATAATAAACCCGTTCCAATAGAGGATTTCACTTTAAAGGGTTCTCTCTCAGTAAATTAAGCTTATTTTTCTAATCCAATTAATTCATATAGTCAAGATGAAAGCTCGTTGACAGCAATCTAAAATCTGAGATAAGCATTTTTGTAACCGTTGACACACCCGCCCTGCCCCCCTATACTCTTTCTCCGAAAAGAGAGTGCTCTGTCCCGAAAATTGTTTTCATAATCATAATCTTAATCATAATCATAATCTAACAGGCTCTAATGATGCCTAAAGTTCTTGATCATGAAAAACTGCGTGTGTACAAGCATCAATCAAGTTTTCTGTATGGCTTGAGAAAACATTGGAGCGTATTCCAAAAAGACATGCTGTTTATGGCCAACTTGACAGGGCTTCAATAGCCATTCCTCTGAACATAGCGGAAGGGAACGGCAAATTTACACAATGTGGTCAGTGTAGATTCTTTGGCAGAGTATGGATGTGATTATGATTAAGATCAAGATTAAGATTAAGATTATCATTTTGAGCCGCTCCCATTCCTGATCTCAGGCGGTCTGAGAGAATCGGGATTCGGGCCTTCATGACTCCAGATATCGAAACTACTTGAAACATATGAAACCTGAAGAACGTCAACAGTTGGACCGGATGTTTAATCCTCGAGGATTCGCGTTATTTGGAGGAATCAGTACGCCTATTTCATTTGGTCAACTGATCCTGTTAAGCCAGATCCGG
>JAUWPC010000101.1 GCA_030611815.1 Desulfobacteraceae bacterium | reverse complement strand
TAATCTTAATCTTAATCATAATCTTAATCTTAATCATAATCATAGTAACTCTTCAATATTCAGTGGCAGTATAAAAGGCTTACGCCTAAATTCCTAACAGGACGTTACCTGTTAAGGTTTTATCCGCGAGATATTGAGAAGATGCTAATCATAATCCTACTCAAACTCAAAATGATTAAGATTAAGATTATGTATCCAAGAACGATTTTCAAATGTGGAAGTTATTTCGTCTTCATTCTTAAGTGAACTAAAGTGCCTAAAGTGATTCCGCCCAGGCGGGCTCAAAGGTCCGGATTAAGGCATTAGACGGTCGTTTTGCCTGATCCTATCTGTCGTAAAGAAGCGCGGCCAGTTCTGATAATCCAAGCCCTTCAAGTATCTCCCTTTCCGGCACCCCCTCTTCATTGAGCCCCCTAAGCTCATAGAACTCCTTCAACATCAAATCCATATCAGGAATGCTTCCCTCTGTCGGGCCCGTGTCCATGATCGTCATGAGCCTCTTTGGTAAAACATCGTGCTCCGCCTTGGCCCCGAACAGGTTGGACAAACCCCGCTTTATGTACCAGATTCTCCGCCCTAATTGCATCACCTCGTCAAGGGTATAGTCAAATCCCGTAACATGTCTTACCATATCCACGGCCTGGGTGGCATTCAGGATCATCGCGCCTAAGTTACAGAACCCGGCACAGTGGGAGAAAAAGATCCCGAAATCCTCGCATGCAACATTCAGTTTCGCCTTGCCCTCGCTGCTCATTCCGGTTATTTCATCTGCCAGTTCCGGGATCTCGGGCAGATACATGCCGCCTCCCTCGACCGGAAAAACAAGACTGGCCATATGGCATGCCCCCCTGGACGAGACGGCATAGGCCAATCCATGACCGTGCACGGCCCTGGGATCATGCATCGGGGCTTCAAGACCCTTGACCGTGGTCAGGAAGTCCGGGGCGTTGCCGCCGATCTGTTCTGCTGCCTTGGCGCTCCCCTCGGACAGGATCGAGCCAAGCCCCTCTCTCTTCCCTATCTTTTCCACCATGGCGACAATAGCCTCTGAATTGCCCCATGTGAGGCTTAGACCGTCGGTATCCTTTTCATTTATCAGGCCGTTTTCAAAGCACTCTATGGCAAAGGCAATGGTGGAGCCGCAAGAGATGGTATCCATTCCGTAGCGATTGCAGATATCGTTCGCCTTGCCGATAGATTTTAGACTGGGGTTCAGGCACATGGTCCCAAACGTGGCGATGGTTTCATATTCGGGCCCGGGCCCTTTTGCAAATTTGAATGCTCCCTCCTTCACCTCTGCCTCTCTCTTACACGCTACCCCGCATGCATAGCATGTCCTGTTACCGGTCAAAATCTTTTCGTCGTACTCTATGGGTCCTATCTCGTCAAAAAGATCCCATTCGCTCTGCTGCCAGTTCTTCATGGGGATATCGCCCGATATGATCCCTATATCCATATGTGACGCGGTCCCAAAGGCACGCAATCCTTCTGTGGAAATATTCCCGTCATAGAGTTCCTTGAGCTCTGCCCGGAGATCATCAAACCTGTCAGGATGTTCCACACCAAGTTTTCCGGTTCCCCTGACAAAGATCGCCTTGAGCTTCTTTGCACCCCATACAGCACCTAATCCGGTGCGTCCGGCCACGTGTCCCTTATTGTTGATGATGGATGCAATTTTCACAAGATTCTCGCCGGCAGGGCCTATTGCAAAGACCTGTCCTGACTTTTTAGACTCTGTTTTATGATCTGCGATCATCTCATCGTTAACAGTGTAGACGTCCATTCCCCAGTACTTCTGGGCGTCCCTTATCTCGACCTTTGCGTCTTCGATATAGATGTAGGCAGGCCTGTTCGCCGCGCCAGTTATCACTATGCCGTCATAGCCTGCGAATTTCAGTTGCGCCCCGAAGAAACCGCCGATGTTGCAATCGCCCCACAGTCCGGTGAGCGGGGATTTCGAGCCGACAGTCCACCTGGCCACGGCATCTGTTCTCATACCGGTTAATGGGCCGGTCATCAGCACAAAGGGATTGTCTGCGGAAAGGGGATCGAAGTCCGGCTTCCCCTTTATGAGGTCGAGATAGATCTTAGTCCCAAAGCCCAAGCCACCGATATATTTCTTAGCGAATCCCAAATCTAAGGGCCTTGCTTCGATATTCCCAGATGTCAGGTCCACATAAAGTATACTCCCTGCATAACCGCCCATATGGACTACCTCCTAAACCGGAAAAGTGCCTAAAGTACGCAAAGTTTAGAGTTTGAAGTGCCTAAAGTTAAGGAACTTCGTGACCTTATTATTAAGAGATGGTTTTCTCAAGGCCTGCCCGCCATTGCCGACCTTTTAGGATATGCCCGCTTCCGTACATGACAGGCGAGGCAGGCGGGCCTGCGCGACAAATCAGACCAAGGGACTCGGGTAAATATGTAGTCAAGGACTTCGACCGTCCTGTCTGCCGAGAGGCACAGTAACAGTTCGCTCAGCCAAGGCCTTGATAGAGAACTTTAGACACCCCGGTTAAATAGGGCTTCGCATTTAACAGGCAAACTTTAGCTCACTTTAGGCACTTTAGGCACTTTAAACTATAGTTACTTCTCACCAATTAATAAATATTATACTCCCCATAGCCGTTCTCATCGAGATATTTGGGATACATGGCATAGGAAGGCTTTATTGCGGGCAAGAGCTTCAATATTTTTGGAATCGGCCCCTTTGCCACCATCTGCTTCCGGGTCAGGGCAGCCATTAAGTTTACCTTGCCGAACCAGAACTTGTGGGCGATGTCCGAGCTCATGGACATATCAACTGTAGCCTTGGTATCGGTGTCTCCAGCCCGTATTTCAAGCTTGTCTCCTGAGCAGTCAATCACTAATACCACGTCCGGATCACTGTAACTAAACCTGATAATTAATTTTGAAGCAAGCAGCTTATCGGCAATGGCCGGCGTTTCAGCGAGCAACTGGAAAAAACCACCAAGCATTTCTTCAAACTTCTCAGAGCTTTCAAAAAGTCCCATCTTTTCCCTCCCATTCTGTTAAATATAGACGTTTTTTGAGTGGTTGACGGCTCAACCAATTAACTATTTGACGATCCCTGTAATTAGTGTTTAATATGCATTCTTTAGATGAACCAATATCTCCTCGGCAACTACCTCTCGCGGGTTATAAAAGCTGGTGCCGTCCATAACCGCTGCCTCGGCAATTTCCAACAGCCGTTCCTCGGGGACTCCCACTTCTCTCAGCCTTAAGGGTAAAGCGCCCATCTCGTTCAGCTTACCGGTCAGTTTCCTCACTGATTCGATGGCCTTCTTAGCCCGATCATCAGGTGATAGCCCGGATACCTCCTCACCCATGACAGGCGCAAGCTTAGCCAATTTCTCCGTGATCTCCTCAAAATTGTACTCCAGGCCGTGGGGCAGGAGTATTCCGTTGGCAATTCCGTGCGGCACCTGGCAGAGTCCTCCAACCGCATGGGCCATGCCATGCACGCATCCCACCATTGAATGGGAAAAGGCAATGCCGGCCATAGCCGAAGCTACCAGCAGACTCCCTCGAGCCTCGATGTCGCTCCCATCCTGGGTGGCCTGCACAATGCTTCCGCAGATGAGTTCGATCGCGCCAGATGCCAGGGCATCGGAGACAGGCGACCATTGCAGGCCTACATATGACTCCACTGCGTGGGTCATCGCGTCCATGGCCGTGGATGCCGTGAGCGTTGGTGTCATTGAAGTAGTCATCTCAGGATCGAGGACAGCCAAATCGGGGAGGAGGAATTTGTCGGTAAACGCCATCTTCACACTGTTTTCCTCATCATAGATAACCGCGACCATGGTTACCTCGCTGCCGGTGCCGGCAGTAGTTGGTATTGCAACCAAAGGGTTCAGCGGTTTTATCAGGGTCTGGGCGCCGGAGTGGTCCTCTACAAGATCGCCCCCCTCACAGATCAAGATGTTGGCGGCCTTGGCCGTATCAATAACGCTTCCCCCGCCTACAGCTATCAGACCTTCAGCGCCGGAGGCCTTAGCCTGTTCAGCGCATGCATTGACCGCCTTTACCTCAGAATTCGGAGGCACATCCAGAAACACCCCGGCAACCTGGATACCCGTGGATTCAAGCCCATCCACCACCCTTTTCACAAGACCGAGGTCACTGATGACCTTATCGGATACAATGAAGTACTTCGATGCCCCCAAAAGGTCTAGCTCGGCCTTGAAGTCCGAGGCAATGCCAGGGCTGTATACCACCTTGGTCGGGTTGTAAAACTCGAAGAATTCCGGAATCATAGCAGTTCTCCTTGTGTGAGATCAGAAAAAATGAATTTCGATGATATTTTTATCATCCGCAGTGTGATGTGTCAACAAATGGATTGATCATATTACCTGGGAGATCGCGCGGGTTTTCGTTCAGTCGCCAATTAATTTTGACATATTGATAATTCATGGTAATCTGGTAACCGTTCACGGGTTCAAGGTTCAAAGGTTCAGGCTTCGGTGCTTCAATGTTCACCAAAAACCTGTCTGCAGTAACCCCGGCACAGGCGGGACTTAACCACCTAACGAAATCTGCAGGAGGTAGATTTTTTGGTTTTCCTTATAATCATTCTCGCTATTCTGATAGGGGAATATCTATTAAACCTGATCGTCGATACCAAAAATGTGCGGCATTTGAGAACCGATCTGCCAGAGGAGTTCTCAGGTTACTATGACAGGGATAAATACAGAAAATCCCAGGAATACCTCAAAGAGAACACACGGTTTGGGCTTATAACCGATTCCATTGCAACCCCTGTTACCATAGCCTTCATTCTATTTGGTGGATTCAATCTAATTGATCAGTTTGCCCGGAGCTTTCACCTAAGTACGATTCCGACCGGCCTGATCTTTGCCGGCGTGCTCATGCTTGTTTCTCAGATAATGGCAATACCCTTTTCCATATACAGCACCTTTGTCATTGAAGAGAAATATGGTTTTAATAAGACAACGCCGAGAACCTTTGTGCTTGACATCCTGAAGACCTGGGTCTTGGCAGCCCTTATCGGGGGCATCCTGTTTTCGGCTGTGTTATGGTTTTTTAAGGAGGCGGGTCCATGGGCCTGGGCCTATTGCTGGATAGCAGTGACCCTGTTTCAGGTATTCCTCCTCTTTGTCGCCCCCGTCGTTATAATGCCTATCTTTAACAAATTTACGCCCTTAGAGGCTGGCGAATTAAGGGCGGCCATTGAAGAGTATGCAAAAAAGCAGGATTTCAAGTTGAAGGGCGTATTTACCATGGATGGCTCAAGACGCTCCACCAAATCGAATGCCTTCTTCACCGGGTTTGGCAGGTTCAGAAGGATTGTCCTTTTTGACACCCTCATTGAAAAACAGACAAAGGACGAGCTTGTCTCGGTCCTCGCCCATGAGATGGGGCATTATAAGAAAAAGCACATACTAAAATCGATCGTGATTTCTATCTTCACCACCGGATTGATGTTTTATATCCTCTCCATTTTCATAAACAACAGGGAGTTGTTTGAGGCATTTCGGATGCAGCATACCTCAATTTACGCGAGCCTCTTTTTTTTCGGGTTTCTGTATGCTCCAATAGAAATAGTTCTGTCTATTTTCGGGAATATGCTTTCGCGCAGACACGAATACGAAGCGGATGGCTATGCTGTTGCCACCTACCGGAAACCCCAATCCATGATTACAGCATTAAAAAAGCTGAGTGTCGATAACCTCTCAAACTTGACGCCCCATCCCCTGAAGGTATTCCTGACCTACAGCCATCCCCCTGTCCTCGAGCGAATCCGGGCGATCCGGAGACTCCGGGAGTAGGCGCAAAGCGCAGGGCGCAGGGGTCGGAGGTCAGAGATCAGAGGTCAGGAGTCGGAAAAACGAATTACCAGAATCCAGCATTCCCGCTGACAACGGGATCTTCGACCAGCATCCAGTAATCCAGTATCCAATTTGACAACTGACAAAAAAAAGGTTATTTAGTGTCTGAACGAAATAACTTCCCTATTTCGTAATCTTAATCATAATCGTAATCTTACTCAAAACGATTATGATTAAGATTACGATTAAGAGTATGAATCCAAAAACAAATTCAACAGCGTACAGATTTTGCAGAACAACTAACCTCAGGTGGGCAAGCTATGGGAAAAAGGGCGCTGATTTTCGGCATTTCCGGCCAGGACGGATCGTACCTGTCTAAATTGCTTCTTACAAAGGGCTACAGGGTCGTTGGTTCTTCCAGGGACGCCCAGATGTCTCGTTTTTCAAATCTGATTCGTCTGAAGATCAGGGACCAAGTGGAGGTCGAATCTGCCTCTTTGAACGATTTTCGCAGCGTACTCCAGGTCCTCAAGAAGGTCCGGCCGGACGAGGTCTACAACCTTGCTGGGCAGAGTTCGGTAGGGCTTTCCTTTGACCAGCCGGTCGAGTCATTTGAGAGCATCAGTATCGGGACGCTAAATCTCTTGGAGGCTATAAGGTTCTTAGAGACGCCAATCAAAATCTATAATGCGGGTTCCAGCGAGTGTTTTGGCAACACAGACGGTCATCCCGCAGACGAGCTTACACCATTTCGACCCAGGAGCCCCTATGCCGTTGCCAAGGCAGCCGCCTTCTGGCAGATGGCAAACTACCGGGAGGCCTATGGACTTTTTGCCTGCTCAGGACTCCTCTTCAACCATGAGTCGCCCCTAAGACCCCAAAGGTTCGTGACCAGAAAGATAGTGACTGCCGCCTGCCGCATTGCAGCGGGAATGAATGAGAAACTCGAACTCGGAAATATATCTGTTGAGAGGGACTGGGGCTGGGCCCCCGAATATGTGGAGGCAATGTGGCTTATGCTTCAGCAGGACACCCCCGATGATTATGTAATTGCCACTGGGGAGACTAACCGATTGGAGGATTTCGTTGATGGGGTCTTCACTCCCCTTGGTCTGAATTGGCGGGAGCATGTAAAAACAAACCAGAATCTTTTCCGGCCCACGGACATCCTCACCGCCAGGGCAAATCCGGGCAAGGCAGCACGAAAATTAGGATGGAAGGCGAGGTATAAAATGCGGGATGTGGCAAGGATGATGGTGGAAGCGGAAAAGGCAACCTTTGAACCCGTGAACGGTTACAGAGAAGAATGGGAAAGGCTATGAAAAAGGCGCTTATTACCGGAATTACCGGGCAGGATGGGGCTTATCTGGCCGAGTTTTTGCTCAAAAAGGGGTACGAGGTCCATGGCATTAAGCGAAGGTCCTCACTCTTCAATACGGACAGGATTGACCACCTCTACCAGGATCCGCACGAATCTGAAAGAAGATTTGTGCTCCACTACGGCGATCTGACCGATTCCACCAATCTCATCCGGATTATCCAGCAGGTTCAGCCCGATGAATTATATAACCTGGCGGCCCAGAGCCACGTTAAGGTCTCTTTCGAGACCCCGGAATACACAGCCAATGCTGATGCCTTAGGGGCGCTTCGCCTGCTCGAAGCTATCCGTATCTTGGGGCTGGAAAAAAAGACAAAGTTTTACCAGGCATCCACCTCCGAACTCTACGGTTTAGTCCAGGAGACGCCCCAAAACGAGCAGACCCCCTTCTATCCCAGGTCTCCCTATGCTGTGGCCAAACTATATGCCTACTGGATAACGGTCAACTACAGAGAGGCTTACGGGCTTTTCGGATGCAATGGGATTCTGTTTAACCACGAATCCCCCTTGCGGGGAGAAACATTCGTCACCAGAAAGATTACAAGGGGCTTAGCGAGAATCAAGCTTGGGTTTCAGGATTCTCTTTTCCTGGGGAACCTCGATGGAAAGAGGGATTGGGGCCATGCGCGTGATTTTGTGGAGCTAATGTGGCTTATGCTCCAGCAGGAAAAACCAAAGGACTACGTCGTTGCAACGGGGAGGCAACATTCTGTGCGGGAGTTCGTAAATATTGCGGGGAAAGAACTCGGTTTTGATATTCGCTGGGAAGGGGCAGGCGTAGAGGAAAAGGGATACGATCAAAAAACCGACCGGTGCATTGTGGCGGTTGATCCCAGATATTTTAGACCAACTGAGGTAGATGCTCTCTTAGGCGATTCGAGCCTTGCAAGAGAAGAGCTTGGTTGGGAGCCCAAGACCTCCTTTGAAGAGATGATCGTTGAAATGGTTGCCCACGACCTCCAGGAGGCGGAGCGGGATCTGCTCTGTCGCAGGGAAGGCTTTTTTGTGCCAAACGGTATTGAATAGCCATATTGCTGAACTGCTGAAATATTTCTTGACACTCAATGCTCTGCCTGATATAAAAATAAGTTTCAGTCTAACTAGTGCCCGAACGAAAACTAGGATTTTTTGTTCAGGCACTAACTCCTTGTCCCCCTGGATCGATCTGCAGGGCCCGATTCCCGGCTCTTCGGTTTAGAGGGACCAAAAAAATCCTGATCAGGAAAAAGGCCGAAGGGAGAAAACAAACATGAGATATTATGAAACCCTCTATATCATTAATCCGGACTTGCCCGACGATGATTATCGCGAGGTAGTGACCAAGTTTACCAATCTTGTTGAAAAAAACAAGGGTGTGGTTACAAAGGTTGATGAATGGGGAATGAAAACATTAGCCTATGAGGTGAAGAAATTTAACAGAGGCTCTTATGTGCTCTTACAATATTGCGGTGAACCGGGCATTACGGCGGAACTCAAGAGGGAGATGAGCTTAGATGACAGGATCCTCAAGTATCAGACGATCAAGCTGAGTGATAATGCTGATCCTGAGGCTTTGAAGACCGAGGGAGATGAGGGAAAGGGAGAGGTCGAAGGAACAGCGGAGACTGCGGGAGAAACAACCGTAGAAAACGAGGGTGAAAATGGCATATAATAGAACCTATAATAGAAGCGGAGATAATAACAAGAACAGGGGTAGATTCAAAAGAACCTATCATAGAAGAAAGGTCTGCAAGTTCTGTGCGGACAGCAGTCTTAGCATCGACTATAAGGATATAAAGATTATCAGGTATTTTACCACTGAACGGGGTAAAATCACACCGTCCAGAATTTCAGGCAACTGTGCCAAACACCAGCGGATGCTGGCAGTAGCCATTAATAGGGCCAGAAATATCGCCTTATTGCCATTTACAACATCTATTATAAAATGACCTTAAGTCCCTGGAAACATCCCGAAGTTGGCTTCTCGTATGTTCGGGGCTTTTGCTGTTCCTGAAATCCCATGAAAACGACTGATTTACTGGGGTGTGTTGGTGGGGCCGCATCCCTTCTAATGGCGTCCGCCTTAATCCCGTTTGTCGGCCCTTTTTTCAGCCTGCTTACACCCTTGCCATTCCTCTATTATTCCACCAGACTGGGCCTTTATGAGGGGATTAAGCTTGCCGTAATCGCTGTCACCATTATTGGCCTTATTGCCCACTTTGCAGGTTATCCGCAGATCACCCTTTTGGCCTTTGAATTCAGCCTCATAGGGATAGGGCTCTCTGAGCTTTTCAGGAGGAATTTCAGCCTCGGTTATACCATATTTTTTGCAATTCTCTTTATGCTGCTTCTCGGCTTAACGATGCTCTTCATAATCGGTCTTACAAGAAATATGGGTCCCATAGAGATGGTCCTCAACTATTTGGGGAGCCATTTGAACGCCACAATCAAGGCCTACGAGGAAGCAAATGTGGCCAATCAGAATGCCATCGAGTTGAAGGCATACGCAAAGCTGTTCATGGCCACTATTTCACAGATCTATCCCTCCCTTATGATTGTCGGGGCAGGATTTGCGCTCTGGCTTAATGTTGTTATCGCCAAACCATTATTTAAGCTGCGAAACCTTGAATATCCTGACTTTATCCCTATGGATCGTTGGCAGGCTCCTGACAATCTGGTATGGGGTCTGATTGTTGCAGGTTTTGCTTTATTTTTATCATCAGGGAATATAGCATTTTTGGCCATAAACACCCTGATTGTTATATCAGCCATTTATTTATTTCATGGTTTAGCCATCGTTGTGTTTTTCTTGAACAAGTACAAGGTTCCCACCTGGATCAGGCTCGGCATCTACTTTTTGATAATCGTACAACAGCTTTTCTTTGCCGTGCTAATCCTTGCAGGTCTCTTTGATCAATGGGTTGATTTCAGGAAAATTCATAGGAGAGCGGCTAACAGTTCTACGTGAGACCTTTGAAAAATGCTCAATTTTGTTCAAGGTCAAGGAAGGTGAAAATTTTAACCACAGGAATATACTGAGTATTTCGAGGATTAAAATTTGAGCCTGACGTCCCGCCGAGGCGGGAGGCAGATAAGCAAGACTTCGAAGGGGGGCATTTTTCAAAGGTCTCTAAGTGACGGAGGAGATATACCAATGGAAGTGATTTTGCGACAGGATGTGGATGAGTTAGGTCTGGAAGGAGATATAGTCGATGTTGCCAGGGGTTACGCGCGCAATTATTTGGTCCCCAATGGGATTGCCCTTGAAGCCACGCCACAAAACAGGAAGGCCCTTGAACTGCAAAGTAAAAAGATTGAACTCAATAGACTCAAGGGCAGAGAGAATGCCGAAAAAGTCAAGGAAAAGCTGGAAGGGATTGTGGTAAACCTTTCGCAGAAGGCAGGTGAAGAAGG
>JAUWPC010000218.1 GCA_030611815.1 Desulfobacteraceae bacterium | reverse complement strand
CCGAGCACGGTCACTCCATGTCTCAGGATCACGTGTTGTAGGGGAGCGTCATATCAAACTCAGGGTACGCCAGGGAGAGACGACTTTGGAGGCAATCGGTTTCGGCTTTGGCCACCGTCATCCCCTTAATGGGAAGAGGGTCGATATGATTTTCACTCCCGGATTGAACAGATGGCAGGGATCTGAGAAGATTCAGCTCAAAATCGTTGATCTTAGAGAGTGTGCGGTGGGCTAATCCTTGAAAATCTTGGCCGCGAGTTCAATATCTTCGGGGCAGAATATGAAGAGGGACTTACTGTCTCCGGGCAAGGCTGATCCATATACGTAATTGATGTTAACCCCTTCCTCGCCGAATTTTTTGGCCATTTCAGCTAAACTGCCAGCTCTGTTATCTATCTTTAATGCAATGACCGGCATGATATCGAATATGTACTCCCCCTTGGACAACAAATCGATAGCCTTGTCAGTATCCTCAACCAGAAGCCGGATAAGCGCTTGATCGACAGAGTCCTTTTTCATGGAACCGTAGCTTGCTGCCGGCGCAATTCTTTTAAGGGACTTCCCTCTTGCCTTAAAGAGCGTCTGGACATATTCGGATGCGTCCTGGATGGTCAATGCATCGATGTTGATCCCGGCATCAGCTAACATGCTTGCCAGTTTTCCAAGTTCGCCGGGGGCGTTTTTGAGGAAGAGTGATATCTCTGTTCTCACCATTTTGCAGCTCCCTATTATTAAAGAAAGTGCCTAAAGTTGAAGGTGTCTCCAACCAGGTACTGATGGTGCTCTTTCCTCTTATTCTCAAGAAAATCTAAATTGCGCAATTCCTTAACTTGTTTTCCCTTGCAACTTTAGGCACTTATTTTACTTCTCCTGTCTTATAACCCTTGAAGAATTGCAGGAAGTCCGAATCGGTTGAAAGGAGAAGCGAGGTTTCCTTATCCATGGTCTTTTCATACACATCTAACGATTTCAAAAAGGTGTAGAATTCCGGGCCCTGATTATAGGCCTGGGCATAGATCATGGTAGATTCGGCATCGGCCTTACCCATTTTCTCCTGGGCAACCTTATATGCCTCGGAGGTGATTCTTAACAGCTCCTTTTCCCGGTTACCCTCGATTATACGGGCCTCGCCTTCCCCTTCTGAGCGGAATTTCTGGGCAATCTGCTTTCTTTCGGCAATCATCCTCCCGTAAACCGACTTGCGTACCTGCTCCACATAGTTTAGCCGTTTTATCTGCACATCCACCAACTCTATGCCGAAAGCCACTAATTTGGGCTGGGCTTGCGCCATGATCCCTTGGGTGATCTTTTCTCTTCCCGTTGTGACTTTACCTAACGGTCTCTCTTCCTCGGCATGGCCCACGCCTTCCTCATCTATATCCAATTCCCGGTTGCTATTCCTGACCGTTTCGATGAGGGGATAAGAGGTGATGAAGTTTCTCACCGCAGGGTCAATGATATCATCCAAGCGGGCCAGGGCCCCCATCACGTTGTTGACCGTCTCGAAGAACTTCAAGGGGTCTGATATCTTCCATCGTGCAAATGTGTCCACATAGATATAGGTTTTGTCTAAGGTGGGGACCTGTCCTGGATCCCCATCCCATTCAAGCAGGTTCTTGGGGAAAAAGTTGGCCTGCTGGAAAACCGGGATCTTAAAATAGAGGCCCGGATCTTTTTTTGCCTTCCCAATCGCCTTACCGAACTGGGTAATTATCACTTGCTCGGTTTCATCTATTATATAGGCCCCTGAGAAAATGGCGATCAGTATGATAATTGCCGGAATGAGCAGGAGTTTTAATTTCATTTTTTCCCTCCTTCTGGGTTCCCGAGGGTGAGCAATGGGAGAAGATTTTTCTGTTCAGCGTCTACTATATATTTGTTTCCGAGCTTTGGTAAGATTTTTTCCATAGCCTCTAAATACAGACGCCTGCGGGTGACATTTTCGGCCTTTGAATAGGCGTTGTACGTGTCAAGGAATCTTGCGGCATCACCCTTTGCCCGATTAACACGGTCAAGGGCATACCCCTCTGCGGCCTTAATGGTCTTTTCAGCGTTTCCCTTGGCTGCGGGAATAACCTTGTTGTATGCCTCCTTGGCCTGATAGATCATCCTCTCCTTCTCCTGAACCGCCTGGTTAACTTCATTAAAGGAGGGCTGAACCGGCTCAGGAACATTGGTCTTTTTCATCTCCACGGTGATTACTTTGATGCCGGTTTGGGCCTCATCCAAAACTTTTTGCAGCAGGTCTTTGGCCTTGATAGCAATTTCTTCACGCTTGCTTATAACCTCATTGACACTGCTGTCGCCTACGACCAAACGCATGCTGGACTCAGCCAGATCTCTGAAAGTGGCCCTGCTGTTACGGACCTTAAACAGATAATCGAAAGGGTTTTTTATCCGGTATTGCACGATCCAGGGGACCAGGGCCACGTTGAGGTCCCCGGTTAACATAAGGGACTCGTTTATGTATGAGGAGCTTGATGCATACCGTGTCCGCACACCGGCCTTGAGGGTCCGGAACCCGAATTCCTCCTTAAACACATATTTGACCTTTACCTTGGTTACCTTTTCTATCCCTCTCGGCAGCTTGAAATTCAACCCCGGTTGTGTGGTCCTTACGTATTTTCCAAATCTCTGGATAACCCCCACCTCATCAACTGCCACTGTATAAAAACAGCTTGAGCCAAAGAAAAGGAGGATAACTACGACAATAATGATCCACGTCCCGCCGGGGAATTTCTTCCCTGCGCCCTTGATCTTTTCAAAGACCTCCTCCATGGAGGGAGGGACGCCAGGGGAGCCGCCTGACGCCCTCTTTTTCTGCAGTTGCAGTTTATCCCAGTCCCAGGCCATATAGTTTCTCCTTGTAATTACCGACCTTGTTAAGTGGTCGAATTGTTGAGCGGTTAAGTCCCGCCTTCAAGCTTACCCAGGTTACACAAATTTCCAAATTCTAATCAGAGGAGAGAATATAGGGAAAATTGTGTAATGTCAAGAAATAAGCATGCGTTAATAAGTTATCGTGAACACCTTGACTTATTTGCGGCAGTTTATTAATGTTGGATTAAAGTTGATTCACAACTATATTGAGTGAGACTCAGGGTTTACGGAAGGGACCAATCGAAACAGACTAATACCTGCCTCAAGATTGGGAGTGACTTATCTATAGCTTATGTGCCTATTCAGAAAACTCGGAACAGAGGTCTTTCGCCAAAACACCCATTTTCCATCCACCTTCTTATCCCTGTTAGGCAAGGTTATTCTCTTTCTTGCGCTATTCAGCAGTTTTCCGAATGTCAACCAGGGTTTGTGAGGTGAGAACTCCGGAACCGGAATAGATGAGATCAAAACGGATAATTCGGTCAACAGGACTGAGTCTGACATTAACATCGGCGCCTGGTTTGCCTCATTTTTTTCAGAGCACATTTCATCGGTGGACGGAGACAGGTGTCCGAGCGATCCCACTTGCTCATCCTATAGCGCCCAGGCCTTTAAGAAGCACGGTTTTTTTGTGGGGTGGGCTATGACCGTTGATCGTCTGATTCACGAAGGAGACGAAGGGTCTGTTTCTCCCGTTGTGAGGCGTAATGGGCAGTTCAAGGTCCTTGATCCGGTTGAAAATAATGATTTCTGGTGGTATTCTAAAGATGGGCAAGATTAGGATTAAGGTTTTATCTTGCGTGATCGCAGGCTTGGGTATCCTTTTAGTGTGTGTATCTTCTGCTCTCCCTGGGCAACTAATAATCGATAGTGATGAGCAGTTTGATTTCGCGCAATTCTATATGGAAAAGGGTGAATATGGCCGGGCAATCAGCGAGTTTGAGCGATTTATATATTTTTTCCCGAAGGAGAGGCGAGTCTCTCTGGCTCGTCATTTGATCGGCATTAGTTATCTGAAGGATGGCCGATATAAAAACGCGAGGAGGATTTTTCTGCGGACTGTCGGGGATGACCCTAACAGCCCTTTTGCCGGAAAAGCGCTCTTCTTGATCGGTGAGTCCTACTATGAGCAGGGAGCATCAGACGAGGCGAAATACTACTTTGGCCAGGTATTGGAGCGATATCCCTCCAGGCAGTTGAAAAATGCAGCCCGTTACCGGCTTGGATGGACCAGGATGCAGGAGAACAGATGGCGGGAGGCGTCTGAAGATTTCAAAAAGGTGGGATGGGCGAGCCGGCTTTATGATAGCGCTAAATATCTTTCAGCAGAGAGCCTCAAAGGGGAACTGCTCCCATACAAAGACCCTGTATATGCCGGTATCATGGCGGGCATTATCCCCGGTCTGGGGCACGTCTATGTGTCACGGTACAAAGACGCCATCGTCGCATTTCTCTTGAATGGACTTTTTATTTGGGCTACAATAGAATCGTTTCATCAAGACCACAATGTTTTGGGTGGCATCCTGGCGTTTTTTGAAGTAGGATGGTATACAGGAAATATCTACAGCGCTGTGAATGTGACCCACAAGTGGAACAGGAAGGTGAGGGATGATTTCCGAAAAGGGTTTAGAGACCGGCTTGATCTTCATCTTCTCACTTCGAAGAAGGGGCCAGCGGGTTTAGCCGTGACTTTTAGATTTTAGGGATTAAAGAAGTTTGAAGTGCCTAAAGTGATCTAAAGTTTACCCCGTTAAATGCGAAGAGCCTTATTTAACTGGGGTGCCTAAAGTTCTTGTCTGCCGGTTGTGTCTGCCGGGGTGGATTTTATCTGTTTGAATAAACTTCAATCCCGCCTGAGGCGGGATTAGTTCACTTTTAACTTTTCCGGTTTATCCGGGTACATGATAGAGGAATTTCTATTAAATCCGCCAGGGGCGGAAAAATCGATTAAGGAGGTAGAAAAGATGAAAAAAATAGGGGTATTGCTTTTAATTGGACTCTTTTTGGCCGGTTGTGGCGCTGCAGCTAAGGAATCCGGGTACTGGGAGCATGATACCATGTATAAGAGCTGGGGTCATCTCGGATACAGTTGGTTCGGCTATAAGAATCCCACAGTCGAGACCGGGAAGAAATCCGCGGAACAGCGTTGGTGGGGGATACCTGAAGAAGTCGATGTCAGCAAGCTGAAAAGCGAATGAGATCCCCAGGTTAATCCTGAACAGTAGTATCAAGGGTGGTTCACCAGGGACAGAAAGCGGCACGAGATTTGTGGTTTCTACTTTTCCCGTGCCGTTTGTTTATTCTATAGGGGAATGATTGCGGGCTTTCAATGTTTTTGGGCAAGAACAAAGAGGCGCTCCCGGTCAAAACGACCCGAGGATTTCTTCAAGACGGTCAAGGAGTTGTGCAAGGTTATCTAGTGGAACTGCCCCCCCTATATGCCCTAAAATTCCGTAGCCCTCTGCCTTTTCATCAACTTCCTCTTCTGAAAGATCTGTGACGAGTATCATCGAGGTCATTGGGGATACCTTTACGATTTCTCTCATGATCTGAAAAACAGAAGCGCTATCTTCAGTGTTGCCCACAATGGCCAATTGAAAGACCCTCTCCTTCAAGAGATTGAGGGCCTCCTCTTTTTTGGACAGGACGGTTACTGAGTAAAGCCTGCTTTGCAGGGTATTGTCGATTGACGCCACCACTGTCTCGTCTTTTTCCAATATGAGCGCGAGAATTCTTTTTTCGTCTTTCATCTTCTTGATCTCCCGTTTAAATTGAATATTGAAAACTGAATATTAGGGGGCAGACAGACTTAGCCCTTTCTTTTGAACGAACTGGCAAAAAACAGAGAAATTCCTGAGATTTTCGATCGTCAATCGTCAATATTCAATTCTTGGTCCAATCCCCTCTGCCACAAATAAAGCACTATCCCTGTGGCCATGGCCGCATTGAGGGATTCCACTCCATTTTTCATCGGGATGGCGAGTGCGGTGGCCCGTTCTAAACACTTTGGTATCCCGGGGCCTTCAAGTCCTGGAACCAGACAAAAGCTTGACGGAAATTGGT
>JAUWPC010000153.1 GCA_030611815.1 Desulfobacteraceae bacterium | reverse complement strand
CCTATAAGGATGCCCAATTCATCGACCGTGGTATCTTTTTCGGTCCTGATCCTCCAGTGGTGGAGGATCTGTTCCCGATCTGTCACTCCCAGGACAATATTCGTATTCCCGATATCAATACAGAACAACATACCATTTTACCCTTTGGATTGATGATTGTTGATTGATGATTGTCGATTGAAAAACAGCCACAAGAACTTTTTATTAATCGGTTTAAACTACCACCTCTGGTGGTGGTAATTTGACTTCACAAGATATTAAAAAATTCCCTGTAAATCTGGATTTACTCTATGCTCAAACAATCATCAATCGACAATCAACAATCATCAATCCCCAGTGCTCCCGCGTTTAACCGCATCGATGATCTTAACCGTCTCCACAGCCTTTTTGACGTTATGCGCCCTGATGATGTGAGCGCCGTTCATTACTCCCGCGGCCACAGCGGCCATGGAGCCTGTGTTCCTCTCATGGGGCTCTCTATCTAAGATATGACCGATGAAGGCCTTGTTGGATGGGCCTAACAAGACGGGTCGTTCAAGGGATTTGAATCGGGAAAGATCTCTGATGATTTTGAGATTGTGATCAAAGGTCTTTCCAAAACCGATGCCGGGGTCTACGACAGTCAATTCCCTGCTAATGCCGGCGGCCTCGGAACGGTCAACCGCATCTCTTAAAAAGTCCAGGATCTCATTGATTAGATTATCATATACAGGATTGTTCTGCATCTCCCCGGGTGTGCCCTTCATATGCATAAGGATCACGGGAACACCTGCCCGGGCCGCAATCATGGGCATTTTTGGATCGAACCTAAGGGCGCTGATATCGTTGATGATGGATGCCCCGGCCTTCAATGCTTCTTCTGCCACCGTGCTCTTGCAGGTGTCTATGCTGATGAGGGCGGAGACCTCTCCCTGGAGCGCCTCTATGACCGGGATCACCCGGTCTATCTCTTCGGCAATAGAGATTTTTTTGGAATATGGTCTGGTTGATTCCCCTCCGATGTCGATTATGTCTGCTCCGTCTCGATCCATTGCGAGGGCATGTTCCACTGCCCTGTCCGCCTCAAAATAATGGCCCCCGTCTGAAAAGGAATCGGGGGTTACGTTGAGGACGCCCATGACGTGGGTCCTTCTGCGTAAGTCGAGGCGATGGGCTTTCCAGCTTAGAACAAATCCCATTCTACTCTTTCCCGCCCTCAGATGGCTCAACGTCGGTTTCTTCTATGTTTGATGCTGTGCGGGGCTTGACTTCTTTGGGGGGAGCAGACTCTTTCTTACTCTTGGGCTTCTTCTTTACGCCCGGTTCTTGATCCCCTGCCATTATCTCGTCGATATCTGCGCCGGTGAGGGTCTCCTTTTCAAGGAGGGCAGTGGCCATTCTGTGCATGGTATCCAGATTATCCCTGATAAGCCGGCAGGCTTTTTCGTAAGCGTCGGTAACGATATTGCGCACCTCCTCATCGATTTTTCGCGCTGTTTCTTCACCATAATCTCTATGCTGGGAGAGTTCCCTCCCTAAGAATATCTGTTCCTCCTTTTTCCCGAAGCTCAGGGGGCCCAATTCCTTACTCATGCCAAAATCGCAGACCATTTTGCGGGCAAGCTCTGATGACTTCTCAATATCGTTTCCAGCGCCGGTTGTTTCGGTGTTGAGAAGTATTTTTTCAGCGGCCCTTCCCCCCATTAATATTGCGATGTTATTCAAGAGGTATTCCTTCGGGTAAGTGTGCTTTTCGTCGATCGGGAGCTGCTGGGTGAGACCTAAGGCGCGACCTCGCGGGATAATGGTGACCTTGTGAATAGGATCTGTGTCGGGAAGCAACTTGGCTACCAGGGTATGCCCCGACTCGTGATAGGCGGTAATTTTTTTCTCTTCTTCGCTGATAATCATGCTCTTACGTTCTGTGCCCATCAGGACCTTGTCCTTAGCATCTTCGAAATCATCCATCTCCACCCTGTCTTTACCTCGCCTTGCTGCCATCAGGGCAGCCTCATTTACCATATTTTCGAGGTCAGCGCCCGTAAACCCGGGTGTGCCCCTTGCAAGCACGGATATGTCCACGTTGTCGGCCACCAGCTTTTTCTTGAGATGAACTTTAAGGATACCCTTCCGTCCCCCGAGATCCGGGACCGGCACCACTATCTGGCGGTCGAAACGGCCAGGCCTCAGCAGGGCAGGATCGAGCACGTCCGGCCTGTTGGTTGCCGATATGAGTATGACCCCCTCATTGGACTCGAAACCGTCCATTTCCACGAGGAGTTGATTAAGGGTCTGTTCACGCTCATCGTGTCCACCACCGAGGCCGGCTCCACGATGCCGGCCGACAGCGTCTATCTCATCTATGAATATGATGCAGGGCGCATGCTTCTTGCCCTGGTTAAAGAGATCTCTGACCCTCGAAGCCCCTACCCCGACGAACATCTCCACAAAATCTGAGCCGCTTATGGTGAAAAAAGGAACACTTGCTTCGCCCGCGATGGCCCTTGCAAGAAGTGTTTTTCCCGTGCCTGGAGCACCTACCAGCAGGACGCCTTTAGGGATTCTGCCCCCGAGCCTGGTAAATTTCTTGGGATCGCTTAGAAATTCCACGATCTCTCCAAGCTCTTCCTTGGCCTCGTCAATACCCGCCACATCTTCAAAGGTGACCTTTTCCTGAGAATCGGTCATGAGCCTGGCGCGGCTCTTTCCAAAGGATAGGGCCTTTCCTCCTCCTCCCTGCATCTGCCGCATGAAAAATATCCATACGCCTATCAACAGCAGCATCGGGACCCAGGAGAGAAACACTTGGAACCACGAGGAGTCTTCCTGGGGCCTTGCGGTTATCTTGACCCCTTTAGTCCTGAGCAGGCTGATGAGTTCAGGATCTTTAGGGGCATAGGTCTTGAAGGGCCCCTGCCCGGACATCCCGGAGATATTTTCCCCTTGAATAGTTACCTGGTTGACGCTTCCACTGTCCACCATGTTCAAAAAATCACTATAGCTGATATCTATACTGGCCCTGTCGGGCTGTTTGAAAATCTGAAAAAGCATCACCATCATAAGGCTGATCACAAGCCAGAGGGCAAGGTTTTTGTAAAATGGGTTCAATTTAGCATGGCCTCCATTAAAGGTGTTTAATAATTACAGTTAGTTGTTCATGGTCTATTGTTTACTTAAGCAAATCGATGTTTCGAATCAAAACTTTATTATTATAGTGATAAATTTTATAAATTCCATATAAATTTCTAAGATATCGTTAAGGTCGCATCTCATTCTGCCCCCATTTTTTGAGCGGTTGTGCACTTTTTTGTTGACATCCGGACTGCTTGACTATCAACATTGACTGGATACTGGGTACTTGAAACTTGAAACATAGATGGGCGCTAACTATTGGAGCAAATGTTGCGAGACCTTTGAAAAACGTTCAATTTCGTTCAAGATCAAGGCGCGTGAGGATTTTAACCGCAGGAATATATTGAATATTTCGAGGATTAAAATCCGAACGCAACGCAGAGATTGGGCGAAAGGGGGCATTTTTCAAAGGTCTCGTTGCAAGGAGGCGCAGATGGACAAAGATACCTTTACCGATAAGGATCATAGACAGATAGAGGAGCACGGACTTACTAATGATGAGGTCTATAGGCAACTCGATTTGTTTAAAATGCCTAAACCCTTTCTTAAATTGGCTGGTCCCTGCACCGTTGGGAATGGCATTACGGTTTTTGACCGGGAAAAGAAGACCTCTCTGATCGAGATCTATGAGACAGGGGGGCCCGGGCATAACTGCGTCAAGTTTGTTCCAGCATCAGGAGTTGCCTCAAGGATGTTCAAGGTCCTCCTTTGGTACCTGAATCAGGAGAAAGGAATCACGAGCGATGCGGTTTCCATGGAGGCGTCGGCAGGAGATGGAGATGCGAAACAGCTCCTTGATTTTATGGATGGGCTAAAAAAATTCGCATTTTTCAAGGAACTCAAATCGGCATTGTTTGATAAAGGTTTTAACGTGGATACCTTATTAGAAAAGGGGCATTTCAGAGATATCCTCCGCTTTCTTCTCACAGGTGATGGCCTCGATTATACGAATCTTCCGAAAGGGCTGCTTAAGTTCCACGAGTATCCGGAGGGGAGTCGGACAGCCTTTGAAGAGCACCTAATTGAGGCCGCTTCCTATGTGGCAGATGAAGATGGACGGTGTCCTCTTCATCTTACAGTCTCACAGGAACACTTGAATGGGTTCGATTCCTCTTTTAAAGCAGTTAGACCCATCTATGAAGAGAGATATGGAGTGGTTTATGATATCTCCTTTTCCATGCAGGCAAAATCGACCGATACCCTTGCGGTTAAATTGGATAATACGCCTCTCCGGCAAAAGGATGGAAGGTTGTTGTTTAGGCCAGGGGGGCATGGGGCCTTGCTCAAGAACCTGAATGAAATCGATGGGGACATCATATTCATAAAAAATATAGACAACGTGGTCCCCGATTATCTTAAGCCAGAGACCTTCAGATGGAAAAAGATCACGGGCGGTTACCTGATTTCCATTCAGAACCAGATCCGCGATTATATGAAAAGACTGGCATCAGGCGATGCAGACCATCAGCTTTTAGTCGAGGCTGCCTCCTTTTTAGAGGAGAAACTTCTGCTTTCAATCCCCGGACTTATAAAGAGCGCATCGCCTGAGGCTAAGAGGACTTATCTGATGGAGAGGCTCGATCGTCCTGTAAGGGTTTGTGGAATGGTAAAAAATGCAGGAGAACCTGGTGGTGGTCCTTTTTGGGTGGAAGACGAAACAGGCGAAAGGTCCCTTCAGATAGTGGAACCCGCCCAGATCGATCTCGATTCCAAAGAACAGCGGGATATTCTCGAGGCTTCTACCCATTTCAATCCGGTGGATCTTGTATGTGGAGTTCGCGATTGGCAGGGCAGACCCTTTGATCTGAGTAGATTTGTTGATCCAAAGACCGTTTGTATCTCCCAGAAATCAAAAGATGGAAAAGATCTCAAGGCGTTGGAGCACCCGGGACTATGGAACGGGTCCATGGCACGATGGATTACGCTCTTTGTGGAAGTTCCGGATATTACTTTTAATCCTGTTAAGACGGTAAATGACCTGCTTCGAAAAGAGCACCAACCCGGTTAGGGTTTTAAAGAAAGGCCTGTTCAGCCGCTATTTTGGATTTAAAATGGGGAAAATGACGCAGAAGCCCGAAAAAATAAACGGCAACGCCCGGTATTCTTTATGGTTTGTGGTGGTGGTTGCCGTATTTATAACCAGCCTGATTAGTGCGAATATAACTTCAGTGAAACTGATAGGGGTGCTGGGGCTGGTTTTGCCCGCAGGCGTAATCATATTCCCTATCAGTTATATCACGGGGGATGTCTTGACCGAAGTGTATGGATACTCTCAGGCGAGAAAAGTCATCTGGTTAGGATTTTTCTGCAATCTCCTGGCAGTAGTTGCTATCTGGTTGGGCCAGATAATTCCCCCGGTTTCATTCTGGGATGGGCAAACCGCTTACGAGCGAATATTGGGATATGCGCCAAGGCTTCTGGCTGCCTCTTTTTTGGCCTATCTCGTGGGAGAGTTCTTCAACGCCTATGTAATGGCAAAGATGAAAATAGCCACAAAAGGGCGCTGGTTGTGGACCCGTACCATAGCTTCCACATTGGTGGGCCAGGGGGTCGATTCCTTAGTGTTTATTATTTTGGCCTTTGCCGGAACTATTCCAACCAGGGCATTGGTCTTTGCCATCATTACACAATGGCTCGTTAAATCCGCCTATGAGGCCGCTGCCACACCTGTTACATATAAAGTGGTGGGCTTTTTAAAGCGACATGAAGGATTAGATGTATACGACTACGACACGCATTTCAATCCATTGCTGATTAGACGTTGAAGTTCTTGAAGATCTCCCTGTTTTGTGTTATAAAGTTGACACCCATGTAAAAAGTCCTTTTTACATGAATTTAGGAATTTAGGGATTCAGGAATTGCAAATTATTGTGAGCGGTTAGGCCTAAGGGCGTTGCTCCAAATCCCGAAGTTTTCGACTTTTTACGAGACCATTATCCTTTAGGTTAAAAGCCATATGAATCTGCTTGACGTGATCATAATTGCCTGCATGGTTTTTTTGATAGTGCGCGGCATATTCCGGGGATTTATCCGGGAGGTGGGATCTCTTGCAGGGGTCATCTTAGGCATCTGGCTTGCTTCTCTTTATCAACCGCAGATGACCGATTTTCTCAAGCCCTTCCTTCCATCAGGGAAATTTCTTCCTTTGATCAGCTTTGCGCTTATTTTTTTGGTTGTCCTCGTCCTCTGCAATGTTGTTGGCTGGTTGCTGAAAAAGTTAGCCAAAAAGATCTTTTTAGGCTGGGCAGACAGGACCTTAGGCGCGGCCCTGGCTGTCTTAAAGGGTATTATCATAACCTATTTTGCCATCGTTTTGCTTACCTTTTTTGTCCCTTCGAAGTCAAATCTTATAGCTGACTCAAAACTGGCGCCCATCATTATCAATTCCTACCAGTCCATCGTTGGACTCCTGTCTCCCGGGGCCTATCAGAATTTGAAGAAGCAATTTGTCGGGCAGAAGGAGAGGATCGAGAAGGCCATTTCAGAAAAGATCAAAGGCGCCACCGGGGCAGATGGACACAGATAGATTAGCAGTTGCGATTCGATCTCTCGTGGAATTGGTGGCCCGGCTCAGAGGGCCTGGCGGCTGCCCGTGGGATGCCAAGCAGACAGATTCCACCATTAAGATATACCTTCTTGAAGAGGCCTATGAGGTCTTAGACGCTCTCGAAGGCTCATCGTCCGGGGAGGTTTGCTCAGAGCTGGGTGATCTTCTGTTTCAAATCCTTTTTTTGGCCCAATTAGCATCAGAGAGGGGGGAATTTGATTTCAATGAGGTCGTTGAAGGGATCACCGAAAAGATGACCCGCAGGCACCCCCATGTCTTCGGCAACACAAGGGTAGAGAGCGCTGAAGATGTTTCATCGAACTGGGTCAAGATAAAGAAGGCGGAAAAAGGGAAGCCCAAAAACACCTCGTTTTTGCTTCAAAGTATCCCTTCAGGTTTACCGGCCCTCTTAAGGGCGCACAGGTTGAGTGAAAGGGCCTCCCAGGTCGGGTTTGATTGGGCAAATAGGGGTGAGATCTGGGCAAAGGTCCAGGAAGAGGTTGAGGAATTAGGGTCTGCTATAAACGATGGGGATCAGGAAGGGATTGTCGAGGAAATGGGCGATCTTCTTTTTAGCCTGACGAATTTGGCAAGACACTCGGGCGCAAATGCCGAAAATCTCCTGAGAAAGGGAAATCGGAAGTTTTTAGAGCGTTTTGAAAAGATGGAAGCACGATTAGTCGATTCCGGAATAGGGCTGGAAGAGGCCACCCTGGATCAGATGAACCGGGCATGGGAAGACGTAAAGGAAGATCAGGGGTAATTCTGTTTTGCCCAAGAAGAAGAGGAAAAAGAGGTTTTTACCCCGGATTCTAAAATGGATAGGGATTGCTCTGTTCGTTTTTGTGATTCTGAGCGTGTTACAGGTGGCCTTGTTGAGGTTTATAAACCCACCCTTTACTGTGATAACTGCCTGGGAGCGAATCCGGGACATGGGGGCCGGTAAGCAGGCAGCGTCTATAAATGAATGGCGTCCGCTAAATGAGATAGCTCCCCATATCAGAAAGGCGGTTCTTGCAGGTGAAGATCAACGCTTTTTGTCTCATAATGGATTCGATTTTTCGGAGATAAATGAAGCCATGAGGGATATGGTTTCAAGAAAGAGTTTCAGGGGCGCAAGCACTATTAGCATGCAGACGGCAAGGACCGTATTTCTCTGGCCCGCCAGAAGCTTATGGAGAAAGGTCCTGGAGGCCTACTATACAGTCCTTGTTGAGATATTCTGGAGCAAGGAACGGATCCTTG
>JAUWPC010000391.1 GCA_030611815.1 Desulfobacteraceae bacterium | reverse complement strand
AGAGGGTGGTTTTTCCGGCCCCGTTGGGCCCTATCAGACCAATTAGCTCACCCCGTTTCATTGAAAACGTGATATTGCTGTTGGCCCTCAGACCGCCAAAATCCTTGGTAACGTTATGGACTTCCAAAAATGCCATTAACTGCGCTTCCTCCGGCGGATTTTTTCTACAATGCCCCAGACACCGCGGGGTTCAAAAGCCGAAATAAACATAATAATAAGCGCGTAAAGGATCAGATCTATACCCACCATACCGGCCTGAGCCCCTAACCATTCCTTGAGATAACTCTTGAGCGGGATCAGGATCCCTGCGCCGATGATCGGCCCCCAGAGAGACCCTGCCCCCCCCAACATGGCCATGAGAGCGATCAGGATGGAGATGTCCAGGCTCATGGTGTCTTCAGGCTCTATGCTCTTGATATAGCAGGCATGAAATGAGCCCCCCATACTGACAAAAGCCGTGGCAATGGCATAGGTCTTGACCTTGGCCCAGTGCACGTTGATCCCTAAGGAGCGGGCCACATCCTCGTTGTCCTTGATGGACCGTAGTTGAAAACCTAAACGCGATTTTCGAAACCAGTTCATATAGAGGACTCCAAGGAAGAAAAACCCTAAGATGACATAAAAATAATAAACATCCTCCTTAAAAATGAGCCTCAAAAAATCCGGTGGGTGGTACTTAATGGGTGAAATCTCCAGACCCCTGGCCGCCCCCACAAAATCCCAGACCTCAAAGATATCCTTGAGCACCAGGGAGGTGGCAATGGTGGCAATGGCGAAATAGTGCCCCTTAAGGCGAAAGAGGGGATATCCGATTATAAAGGACCAGACCACAGAAAAGAACCTTCCTATCGGCATGGAGACCCAGACGGGCACGTCCCACAGGAGGAGCATCACGGCCGTGGTGTATGCCCCGATCCCCACGTACTGGGCCTTTCCAAGATCCACCTGGCCCCCGTATCCGCCAATGGTATTCCAGCCCATGCCATATAATGAAAACATGAAAAACTGGATCATGGTTGACATTGCAAAAGAGGAATGGGGAAAGAGGGGAAAGATAATGAAGGCGATGCCGACAGAGCCTGCAACGACGAGATCGAGGCGGGGGAAATCGGAAAAATCGAGGGCGTTTCTTATTGCTTCCATCCAAACAGCCCCCTTGGCCGCAGCACCATTATCACAAAATACGCCACATATACCCACATGTATTTAAAGGATGTCATGGGTATATCCACCATCCAGTCTGCCTCAAATGTATAGGTAAAGAAATCCCAGAATCCCGGTAGCTCAGTAATCATTCCAACCACGAGTCCGGCAAAGAAGGCGCCAGGGACACTGCCAAAGCCACCTAAGGCCACGATGGCGAAGGCAATCATGGTGAATAAAAGCCCAATAAAAGGATTGACCGACCAGAAATTCACAATGAGGGCGCCGGCTGTCGTAACAGAGGCTCCACCTATTCCCCAGGCTAAGGCGTTCATCCGTTCAGTTGGAATGCCCATGTACCGGGCGCCTTGAGCATTTAAGGAGGTAGCCGTCAGGGCCTTGCCTACTTTAGTCCGGTTCATCAGGAGCCAGACAGCTACAAAGGCCACCACCGAAAGACCGGCGCATGCCAGTTTAGTGGCCGAGACAATGACTCCCATCCCTATATCAAAACTCTTACCCACTAAGATGCCGTGATGGAGGGCCCTGTCTTCAGAGCCAAAGATGAGAAGGGCCAGATTCCTCAGGAAAAGCATGAGCCCGAAGGTCCCTAAGAGTTGAGCCACCATTGGGCCCCTTAGCAGGAACTTTATAAAGCCGAAGTAACAGATAATACCTAACAGGAATCCTACAACTCCGGCCACCGGCAGGGTAAAAAGCGGGTCTATACCCAAACCCTGAGCAGTCAAAAGGCCGGTGTACATGCCGATCATCAGGAATTCGCCATGGGCGAAGTTTATTATGTCCATCACTCCCCAGATGATGGTCAATCCCAAGGCAACCAGGGCCAGGACCATACCGATCAGCAAGCCTGCGAATAGAGATCCTACGAGAATATCCATAATAGAAACGTATTAAAGAATTTCGAATTGAGGAATTGAGGAATTAAAGAATTCAAAGCAGCCCATCACTCTTAATCCCCTCAACAGAACACCCGCTTCCCCACCCTATAAAAAACCAGGGGCGGAGAGCCGGGTGTCCAAACTGGAAGTGAGTTAGAATCCCGCAAAGGGGAAGATCATATCTGCTGAAGAGACATCAAAGGGATAGACGATCTCCAGACCGATCTTACCATCCTTTCCCTTCTGGTACTGGCCGATCAGACCGGACCCAAGGACATTCTGGCCTAATTCGTCACCCGAGGTGGAGAACTTGATCCCTTTCCAGGGCACCACCAACTCCTTGCCCGGGATATAAAGGGCATTTGCAGCAGCCTGTATATCGGCCGGCTTTGTGGAACCTGCCTTTTCAAGGACGGCCACCCAGGTCTGTAGTCCTGTAAAGGCCCTGGCAGAGGCGCCTCCAAGATCGTTCCCGGTCTTTTCTTTATAGAGATTATTGACCTGTCCGGCTAACTTCTTGATCTCCACCACCTTGGGGAGAAACACGGTCCTGGTCAGGATCCCGGAAATACTGTCGCCCAAGGTGCTGCGGAATTCAGGCTTTTCAAAGCCTGCGTCCTGTCCCCAGATGATCTTTGGGTGGGCCTTCTGGGCCTTCAATGTCTTGACCATCAGGATAGCGTCAGAGGTGTAGGATGCAAAAAGCATAACATCTGCCCGGGACGCCTTCAGGGAACGGACCTCGCTTGACAGGTCGGCAGATTTTGCCGCATAGAGGAGAGATTTTTTCAGCTTAAAGTCATATTCCTTTGCAAA
>JAUWPC010000130.1 GCA_030611815.1 Desulfobacteraceae bacterium | reverse complement strand
ACACACTTGCCGCAGCCCCTGCACATGATCTCGTTCACGTTAGAGACCACTCCCTCGACAGTCAGTTGTTCCTTTGAAAGGACCACAGAGGCCCTTGATGCCGCAGCCTTTGCCTGGGCGATGCTCTCTTCAATCGGCTTTGGGTAGTGGGCAATGCCCGCCAAAAAGATTCCCTCTGTAGCGAATTCAACCGGTCTCAGCTTGGCGTGGGCCTCCATGAAAAACCCGTCCTCGTTAAGGGAAAGCTTAAACATCTGGGCCAAGGCTGTGTTATCACGCGGCACAATGGCCGAGGCTAATACAACGAGATCAGCGTTGATCAGGATATCCCGGTCTAAGATATGATCTTTAATGGTTACGGAGATGGCATCACTCCCTTTTTCCAGGGCCGGTTTTTGTTCAAGGCCGTACCGGATAAAAACAACACCGCGGTTACGGGCCTCCCTGTAAAGGGCTTCCCGCTGGCCATAAGTGCGGATATCCCGGTAGAGGACATAAACGTCCATTTCCGGGTTCATCTCTTTCAATTGCAGGGTGGATTTCATCGTGTGGGTACAACACACTTTGGAACAATAAGGTCTGTCAGGTTCCCTTGATCCAACGCACTGGATAAAGACGGCGGTCTTTGCCCCGGCGACCTCCTCGTTTCCGCCCTTTATGGCCTCATCCAATTCCAGGTGTGTAAGGACCCTTTTGTCTTCACCATAAAGGTATTCAGACGGCTTATATTCTTCAGCCCCTATGGCCATGACCACCGCGCCATGTTCCAAGGATACGTCTGAGCCGTTTTGGGAAATAGTGGTTTCAAAATTCCCTACGAATCCTTTGGCCTCCTTGATGCTGGATCCGGTGTAAACCTCTATCAGAGAGTGCTTTTCTATTTTTTTTACCATCTCTTGGAGCTTGATTGGGATATCTTCTCCCTGCCAGGTATCAAGGAGTTTCAGGGCATTTCCGCCTAATTCATTCGACTGTTCAACCAGGTAGGTATGATACCCCTGGTCGGCCAGACCGAGGGCTGCCGTCATACCTGTTATGCCACCCCCTATCACAAGGGCCTTATTATCCACTGAGATGGTTGGCTGGGGCAGTGGCTGTATCAACTGTGCCCTGGCAACCGACATACGCACCAGGTCCATTGATTTTTCTGTTGCCTTCCCCTTTTCCTTGCTGTGGACCCAAGAGCATTGGTTTCGGATATTGGCCATCTCGAACAGGTACTTATTCAGCCCTGCATCCCTGAGGGTCTCCTGGAATAACTCTTCATGGGTCCTCGGTGTACAGGCCGCAACAACAACCCGGTTTAACCCCTCCCGTTCAATGACTTCCTTCATCTTATCCTGGGTGTCCTGGGAGCAGGTAAACAGATTCTCTTCCACATAGATCACACCGGGGAGGCTCCGGGCATATTCTGCAACCTTGGGGACGTCTACAATCCCCCCGATATTGGTGCCGCAGTTACAGACAAACACGCCGATGCGGGGCTCCTCAGAGGCGACGTCTTTTTCTTCAGGGTATGACCTCTCTTTCACCAGCGTACCCTTGGCAGCCGAGAGGTCTCCCTTCGCATCACAGGCCGCAGCGCTTGCCTCCATTACGGAGTATGGGATATCTTTCGGTTCCTGAAAAGCGCCGCACACATAGATACCCTCACGGGATGTCTCAACAGGACTGAAGTTCGCGGTTTGAACAAAGTGATCCTGATCTAATTCGATGTTCAGACGTTCCGCCATTTCCACAAGGGATTTAGGGGTTTCCATGCCCACCGATAGCACGACCATGTCAAATGTCTCGATTCGCAGCTCGCCCTTTTCGTCGGAATACTGGAGAATCAGATCGAGGGTTTCGGGGTCCTCGTCAATGGTGTGAATCCTGGAGCGAATGAATCTTACCCCTTGCTCGTCCCTGGCCCGGTTATAGTACTTCTCAAAATCCTTTCCATAGGTCCTCATATCCATGAAAAAGATGGCGGCATCAAGGTCATGTTCCGAGTGCTCCTTGGCTATGACGGCCTCTTTAACCGCATACATACAGCATACGGAAGAGCAGTAAGAGTGGTCGCACTGGTTGACATCCCTCGAACCAACGCATTGCAGCCATGCGATCTTCTTAGGCTCAACTCCATCTGAAAGACGCTTCAAGTGACCTTGATAGGGACCTGTGGCGCTCAGGATCCGCTCAAACTCCATTGATGTGACCACGTTTGGATATGTGGTATAATGGTAGGTATCGAATTGTCCGGGGTCAAAGGCCTCAAAACCGGGGGCTAATATGACAGAACCCACGTTAATCGCCACCTCTTTTGTCTGCTCTAAATGGGTTTCTAAGGTAACTGCTTCAGCCTTGCAGGCCTCCACACACTGATAGCATTCACAGCATCCGCCGCAGTTGAGACATCGGTCTGCCTCCTCCCTGGCCGAAGTTTCGTCAAGGGTAAGACAGACTTCTTCAAAGCCTGAACGCCGTTCATCCAAGGGGAGTGATAGCGGTTTCACCCGTTCCTTTAAAGCTATATCATCAGGAATTTCGGCCCATCTATCCTCCATCGGTTCTTCTTCTATCCACTCTGTGGGCAGTTCTTCTCCCCTCAGGTATTTGCCCATGTATTTGGCTGCTCTCTGCCCTGCCTCCACCGCTTCAATAACCGTGGCAGGGCCGGTAATGACATCGCCCCCGGCAAAGATCGCCGGGACGTTGGTCTGCAATGTTTCGGAATTAACCACCAAGTTATTCCATTTAGAAATCTCCAGTCCGGAAGTATCCTTTTTAAGGGAATCGAGATCCGGTTCCTGCCCGATGGCCGATATCACATTTTCAGCTTCGATGAAAAACTCTGATCCCTCAATAGGAATAAATTTCCGTCTCCCCGTTGTATCGGGTTCGGTGAGACGGGTTCGAATACATTCAACGCCTGCGATATTGTCGTTCTCAATGACAATTCGTTTGGGGGCTACTTGAAAGTGGACCTTTGCCCCTTCTTCTTCGATCTCATCCTTTTCCTCAGAATCATATGGCATTTCTGTCTGTGAAAAAGGATCTATCATATGGACTTTCTCAGCGCCCAGCCTGATAGCCACACGAGTCGCATCGATACCGGAGTGGGCAGCCCCCAATACGACTGCTTTGCCTTGCAGGCTCTTCAGGGAGCCAAGCTCAACTTCTCGCATAAAGGTGGTAACGGGTAATACATCTGGATGGTCTTCGCCAGGGAGGCCAAGTTTCAGACCCTTCCAGGCACCCATACCTATAAAGATCGCCTTGGCCCCGTGGGCCTGGAGTTCTTCAATGGAGATATCCCTCCCCAAAACGGTATTGGTATGAATCTCAATTCCGTATCTCTTAAGGTTTTCGATCTCCGCGTCTAACACGACGCCAGGAAGCCGGTGTCTCGGGATGGCATAGCGCATCATTCCGCCAGCCTTTGGCATTGCTTCGTAGACATTCACTGAATAGCCGTCAAGGGCCAGAAAATACGCGGCAGTAAGCCCTGCAGGGCCAGCTCCTATAATGGCTACATTTTCGTTTCGAGTCGTGATTTCCGGCACTGGAATATCGGCTAAATTCACATGGTCAGCAGCCACTCTCTTGAGTTCACGTATAGAAATCGGCTCATCCACTTCGAGACGGCGGCAGCTTTTTTCACAACGGTGCGGGCAGATGCGGCCGAGCACACCGGGAAAGGGGAGATCCTGCATGATGATTTCGATGGCTTCCCTGTACTTGCCCTGCTTTACCATCTGAACGTAACCCTGGACATTCAGATGAGCCGGGCATGCCATCCCGCACGGTGCCCTGTCCATCTTCTCTATGGCAAATCCGCCTGGAATGGCTTGGGCATAAGGCTTATAAGTGGCCTTACGGTTGACCAATTCCATATCGTACTCGCTGGGTCGTTCGACAGGACACGCCTCCGCACAATCCCCGCATGCAGTACAGGCATCGGGATCAATAAAGCGGGGGGTTTTCAGCAGAGTTATGCTGAAGTTCCCTTTTTCACCCTCAATGGTTTCAATATTGGAACATGTATGGAGTTGGATGTTGATATGCCGGCCGACCTCGACCAGTTTAGGAGAGATAATTCACATGGCACAATCATTAGTGGGAAAAGTCTTGTCTAATTGAGCCATGACCCCGCCAATGGCCGGGGTTTTTTCCACAAGGTGGACGAAAAAGCCGGAATCTGCTAAATCGAGTGAAGCCTGCATACCGGCGATACCGCCACCGACAACCATCACAGAGCCCTGGACGTTTTGGCCTTGTTCTGCCTTCATTATTGACTCCTACAAATTAATGAAACCCGGTTGTTTTATTCTTGCATTGTATAATGAACGTGAGAGATGTCACAAGCTGAGTTTATATAGAAAAAGGCGTTTTTTTTGTCAAGAAATATTTCTGTCCTTAATCTCCTTGTGCGCTAAAATGTCAGAACTTTATCAGCCTCCATGGCCAGCTCATAGAGGTCATCCATCCATCCTATGGGGCAAGTGCTTGATCCCTCCAGACCGTGGGATTTCAGGCAGACGCCTCAGACGTAGAAATCACCTTCGAATTTGTTGATCTGGCCCATCACATCAAATTTCTCGCTCCCGCAGTTTTCAAAAAGGACACCTTTTCCCAACATGAACATGCTCACCTCATCACCCTTTTCAACACCTGTATTCGCCAGCCTTGCGGCATTGTAAATGGTCTCGGCATCGTCGGATGAGATAATGATAAGGATTTTCATAATGGCATCTCCTTTCAAAAAGCTCTATTTCCCCTATTGTGTTATCTTTATTAACTGAATTGTCTTTTCCCCAAAAAGACTAAATTTCAGCCAGTCAAATGCAAATAGCATCAATGCCGTATCGTTGTTAGGCAATTTTTCTTTCAAGTCTGAATCTACCTCAAAACGATCGAAAAACCCGCTCTTAAATAAAAAGTCTCTAAACTTGTCCAGGTTATAGGAGGCCATGAAGAACATCTGGTGTTTTTGCGGGAGGTGCGTCTTGGGACCAAGGCTCTTGGGAGAGGTGATGATCCCGAGCCATTGATCGTTCATGGAGTTGTATTCCTTTACCCCTTCATGATTGATCCAGTCATCCAAGGTCCATTCATGTTTTTCCTTGAAGCCCTGGCAATGCGATTCAGCCACCATAAAGAATCGTTCTCTTGCATCTTTTTCACCGTCTACCATGGCAGATGCCCTTCCGACGGGATAAAGGCGACAGGCCTCCGGGCGGTCTTCGTATATGGAGCACCCATCATTTGTCACAAAAGGGCAGGCCTGTTTTTGGTCGCCTCTCATTTTTAGTTTGACCATAGGGAAGCGGCTGTTATTGTCGAGGATGGTATCTGTATAGCGCTCTAAGAACTGATCGGATGTAAGTTTTAAACGGTTTTTCATCCGGAGAATGTCATAGGGGGTGAGGATGAGACGGAGCTTAGCGCAGCATTCAGTAAAGCAGGAAATACCCTTGTGACAGCTAAAATGAAAGATATCAGCAGTTAGGGGTTTGAATATCTGCTCTTCCTGGGTGCTATTCATTCAACTGGATCCCCTTTTGGCATTGCACTTTCCTTAACTTGAAAAGTTTTTTGGCCAAAAATGCCAAATTTGAGCCAATCAAAGGCAAATTTGAGAAGCTCAACGTCACTTCTTGTAAGCTTCTCTAATGTGAGCTTGTCAAGCTCAAATCGATCTATAAAGGTACTCTTGAAAACAAAGTCTCTAAATTTATCCAGATTATATAATGACATGAATGTCATTTGATAGATCTTGGGGTTGTCAATGTCCAGCTCCTGGGCCTGCAGGGGAGTGGTCACCTCCGAAAAAAGATGGTTCATCTCGTCGTACATGGGGACACCCTGTTCTATCAGCCAATTTGAAATCCTGTTTTTCTCGTTTTCTTCGAGTCCTTTGCAGCGGGATGAATCGGTTATCAGGCTGAACGTGCCGTCATCGTTCATATTTAGAGGATACATCCGGCACGGCCATGGCCTGTCAGCGTAAACTGAACATCCTTCTTCAGTGACAAATGGACATCGTTTGTCATCTTCGTTCATCTTAAGAACTACCATCGGGATCAGAAGCTTTTCTCTTCGGATTATGATGGTATGGCGATCAAGAAACTCGTCTGACTGAATATTGAGTGCGTTTTTCAATCTTAAGACGTCATAGGGTGACAGAACAATGGTAATATCCCGGCAGCATTCGGTAAAGCAGCGGACATTTGGGGCACAGTTAAATTGAAAAATGTACTCCACATCCATCCTTGCCATTTCACCGTTAGCGCCGGCGCTGTTTGATTTTTTCATTGTGGGCAGTTCCTTTCCGAATATTGATGAACTCGTAAAAAGTCAAAAAGTTAGGGATTTGGTGCAATTCTATTAGGACTAACTACTGATAATAATTCGCAATTCCTGAATTCCTGAATTCCTAACTCCATGTAAAAAGGACTTTTTACATGGGTGTCAATATTAGTTTCTCAGATTTAAATTCCTTGACTAACATTACCGAGATGGGTTTTATAGTCGTGGTCTATAACAGCATGAAATGGGCCGGGTCAATCAAATTGTTTATATTTAAGGAGGATATTTAAGGTATGAAAGAGAGAACTTTATCAATTATTAAACCGGATGGAGTTTCAAAGGACCTGATCGGATCTGTTATAAGTCGCTTGGAAGAGGAAGGGTTGAAAATCGTGGCAATGAAGATGATCAGGATGAGCAAGGATGAGGCTAAGGGCTTCTATAAGGTACATGAGGAGAAACCATTTTATGAAAGTGTTACGGATTTTATGTCTTCGGGACCGTGTGTTGTCATGATATTAGAGGCTGAAGAAGGAATACGAAGATATCGAAAGTTAATGGGCGCAACGAATTATAAAGAAGCAGAGAAGGGTACCATCAGACGGAATTTTGCCACTGATATCGAAAAAAACGTTGTGCACGGGTCTGATTCAAGGGAAAACGCCGAGTATGAGATCAATTATTTTTTTAATGCCTTAGAAGTTGCAGGGAGATGAAACATGAAACGAGACCTTTGCAAAACGCCCCCTTTCGAAGTCTGCGCTTATCTGCTCAATCTCTGCGTTGCATTCGGATTTTAATCCTCGAAATATGCAATATATTCCTGCGGTTAATCCCGCTAAAGCGGGACTCATGCGCCTTGATCTTGAACGAAATTGAACGTTTTGCAAAGGTCTCAAAATAACAAATCCCCGGATCAGAGGTCCTCATAGATCCGGGGATTAATCATTTGGGGAAAATATTTACGCTATTTTTGAGCTGCTTTATTTGGCCTCGTCTTTACCCTCTGTCTTCATCTGCTTGATTTCGTCCTTGAGAGACTCGACCTCGCCCTTGAGAGCAGTTGTGTCATCATCAAAAGTATCCGGGGTGTTTCTCTTGTCTTTAAGTTCTTCAAAACCGAGATACACGGCTAAGGCCCCGCCCAAGATCAACATTGCTGGGAGCCCGGCCTGTAAGGCCTTGATGAAATACCCAAACCAGAAGATGATTCCGATGATCCCCAATAGAAGAGCTACCAGTCCTCCACCTAAAGCTGCCATTTGTCATACCTCCTTTAACCATTCAATTTTGGTGACTCTAAAATATCTCCTACACCTCAATATCACTTACACCGCTATTGCCAGACAACAATATCGGGTAAAGTTAGCACATAAAAATGGGCGTTTCAAGTATTTATTACATGAATTCAAAAAATAGATATTGACACTGATTGGTTTGGCTCTTACTTTTCAACGCACCTCTGGTTTTTGGCCTATTTATTTGATCTAAGGACCTTTAGGTTGATATCATGAACTTTTCGGGTTTCCAGGTTCAATTTTTGAGTTTATTATGGATAATTGGCACAAATGGTGAAGGAACAAATTTTCATCAGAGGGTATAAATCGGATTATAATTCGGTAATTCAGTGGAATATCATGATTTTGTGAGTAAATTTAGTGAGGCCAGCAGATAACTGTCTATTTTCGATCAATTTAGGGCTTGAAATAATATAATCAAAGAATTATACTGACAAGTTGAGCATTGATAATTCAGCTGCCAGCGTAGCTCAGATGGCAGAGCAACTGATTTGTAATCAGTGGGTCGGGGGTTCGATTCCCTTCGCTGGCTCCACTGTAGGATCAAACAGGACCTCAAAGCGGAGAGGTTCCCGAGTGGCCAAAGGGAGCAGACTGTAAATCTGCCGGCTCAGCCTTCGGAGGTTCAAATCCTCCCCTCTCCACCATATTTACATCTACTTTTTTAATTTTCAGGCTCTGAAAGTTTAAGGTGAGGATCCTTCATGGAATTTAATTTGAATTAAGCCGGTTAGAATTGCGCCCCGGAGGAATTTTCCTTGGGGAGCCCTGTCAAACTGGGTGAAAATTGAGGAGATATGGACTTGAAAGCTATCTGTGTCCTCCTAATTCCGCAACGGTTTCCCCGTTAAATCTCTTTTTTGCATTTATTTTGACATAGGGGGCTGAATACCTGAGAGCAAATTAGTTTCAAAAGCGGGAATAGCTCAGTTGGCTAGAGCGTCAGCCTTCCAAGCTGAGGGTCGCGGGTTCGAATCCCGTTTCCCGCTCCACTGGATTTTAAGGAACGCAAGCATTTTTTAAAATTTTATATTATTAAGGTAGCTATTATTACAACATGGAGTGTTGGTCGCCTAACGGCGGGAGACTGGAACTTGTTTGGTGCATGTGTGATGCAACATCCATATCAATGCCCACGTAGCTCAGTAGGTAGAGCGCATCCTTGGTAAGGATGAGGTTCACCGGTTCGATCCCGGTCGTGGGCTCCATTAAGGAGTAAGCAGTAAGGAGTAAGCAGTAGGGAATGGAGTTTTTGATGGCGCTTACCTGTTAGTTATTGCTGGGTGATTTATTCAGGAGGACAAGAGATGGCCAAGAAGAAATTTGAGAGGACTAAGCCGCATTTAAATGTGGGGACGATAGGGCATATTGATCA
>JAUWPC010000044.1 GCA_030611815.1 Desulfobacteraceae bacterium | reverse complement strand
AGTGGTTGCGAAGCCTGGCAGCATAACGCCGCATACGAAATTCAAGGCTGAGGCGTATATTTTGACGAAGGAAGAAGGTGGCCGTCACACCCCGTTTTTCAATGGATATCGTCCCCAGTTTTATTTTAGGACCACGGATGTTACTGGTGTTACGACTCTGCCAGAGGGAGTTGAGATGGTGATGCCTGGAGACAATGTGGCGATGGAGGTTGTGTTAATCACCCCGATAGCGATGGAGAAGGAGTTGAGGTTTGCTATTCGTGAGGGTGGAAGGACCGTCGGCGCAGGCGTTATCAGTGAGATTATCGAGTAGGAGAGCAGCAGAAAATGCGTGACATAGTTACATTAGCCTGTGAGCGGTGTAAGAACAGGAACTATACGACTACAAAGAACAAGCGGAAGACTCCGGATAAATTAGGATTCAAGAAATATTGTCCTTCTTGCATGACCCATACACTACATAAGGAAACAAAGTAGTTGGTGTGAATGAATGCAGGCCAGTAGCTCTAACGGCTAGAGCACCGGACTCCAAATCCGGGTGATGGGGGTTCGAATCCCTCCTGGCCTGCCATTTTTATTGTGGGTCTGTGGGGGTCTCTTGAATTTGCCATCTGCTTTGGATTGATTGTATTTTACCCGGAAACCTAAAACAGTTAAACCATTGGAATCTTAATTTTCAGATGAAAAAACCGAGCCAGAAAACAAAAAGCAAAAAAAGCGCCAAAAGAAAGAAGAAAAATACCTCCACAAGAAAAAAGGAGGCCGTGCGTACAAATTCAAAATTGCTTCAAGAAAAACAGCCGGTGATAGAAAAACCTTCCCGGGCAATTCAGAGAACGCCAAGGAAAACCAGGGAGGCTGAAGTCGGATCTGTAACAAAGATTGCGAATAAAGTGGGGCAATTTTTGAGAGAGGCAAAGATGGAGTTGAAGAAGGTCAAATGGCCTACGCGAAAAGAACTGTTGGCCTCCACGGCAGTTGTAATAGTGCTTACCCTTTTGGTTGCATTTTATCTTGGTTTAGTTGACTTTGGCCTCATAAAAATCATTAGAAATGTCGTCGGGTAAGGTGTTCGTGTGGAATTAAAATGGTACATTGTTCATGTCTATTCCGGTTTTGAGGATAAAGTAAAAAGGAATTTAGATGAGAGGATCGAAGCGCTCGGGCAGAAAGAGTCCTTTGGCAAAATCCTTGTCCCTACTGAACAGGTGATTGAGCTTAGAAAGGGGCAGAAAAAGACCTCTTCCAGGAAATTCTACCCGGGTTACATATTAGTCCAGATGGCGCTAAGCAAAGATACCTGGCACCTTGTAAATGATACCTCAAAGGTCACCGGATTTGTCGGAGGCGAGATCAATCCTACGCCGATCTCTGACGAGGAGGCAGAGCGGATTGTCCGTCAGATGGAAGAGGGTGTGAGTAGACCTAAACCGCGATACAGCTTTGAAGAGGGGGACGAAGTTAGAGTAGTAGATGGTCCTTTCACCAATTTCCAAGGGGTTGTTGATGAAATGAAGCCTGACAAGGAGAAGTTGAGAGTCCTTATAACCATATTCGGACGTCCAACACCTGTGGAATTGGATTTTATTCAGGTCAATAAGGTTTAGATGCGATTATTGAAGATAGTGTTTATAGGAGATTAAGCGAGGTTTGCCATGGCAAAGAAAATAATTGGATCCATTAAACTTCAGGTGAAGGGAGGACAGGCTAATCCTTCCCCGCCCATAGGGCCTGCGTTGGGTCAACATGGGGTTAATATTGCGGACTTCTGCAAGGCCTTTAATGCAAGAACGCAGGATCAGACAGGCACGGTCATCCCGGTTATTATTACGATATATGCTGACAGGTCTTTCTCGTTCATAACCAAAACCCCCCCGGCCTCAGTGCTTTTGAAGCAGTCTGCAAAGATTGCAAAAGGGTCATCCGAGCCAAACCGGGACAAGGTAGGGTCTGTTACACGAAAACAGGTGGAGGAGATTGCAAAAATCAAGATGGAAGACCTGAATGCAATCGATTTAGATGGCGCAGTCAGGATTATCGAGGGTACTGCAAGGAGTATGGGCGTTACAGTTATCTAGTGTCCACCCATAAATGGTCTTTTTGTCTCCCGCCTCGGCGGGACGTTATGCTTAAAAAATAATCCTCGGAATATCAAATATATGCCTGTGGTTATTTTTTCGCATGCCTTGATCTTGAACAAAAATCCTCATTTCTGGACGGACACTATACTAATTCAGAGTGAAGAAGGAAAATAGATATGGCCAGGAAGGGCAAAAAATATAGCGAAAGCGTTCAGAAAGTCAATAAGCTAAATAGATATACCTTTGAAGAGGCGATCGGACTTGCGGTTGATTGCGCTAATGCGCGGTTTGATGAAAGCGTGGAGTTGGCCGTCAGATTAGGGGTAGATCCCAGGCATGCTGATCAAATGATCAGAGGTACTGTCGTCCTGCCAAACGGCGTGGGGAAAAAGGTCAGTGTTGCCGTTTTTGCAAAAGGTGAAAAGGAGAAAGAGGCCCTTGACGCGGGGGCAGACTATGCAGGTTCGGATGAACTTGTGGAGAGGGTCAAGAAAGGATGGTTAGAGTTTGATAAGACCATCGCAACGCCGGACATGATGGGTTCTGTAGGAAAACTGGGACGGATTTTAGGTCCCAGAGGTATGATGCCCAATGCCAAGTTAGGAACGGTTACCTTTGACGTGGCAAGGGCCGTGAGAGAGATCAAGGCCGGGAAGATCGATTTCAAGGTTGAAAAAACAGGCATTGTACATGCTTCTATGGGCAAGGTTTCCTTCGGGGTTGAAAAACTTATCGAGAATATCGGCGCCTTTATTGAAACCCTCCAGAGATTGAAACCCCCTGCGAGTAAGGGAACCTATTTCAGAACTATAGCCCTCTCTTCAACTATGGGTCCAGGGATCAAAATAGACCCCATCTACGTAAAGGATTTCTTAAACCGGTAATCGCAGTTATTGGCAATTCAGGTATAAAACATCTGATAATCTGTTGGAAGGCGCCGCGTGATTTTGCGGGATGGTCCAGCCTTAGCAGGACTGCAATCCTTGGAGCTCGCACGCTAAATATATCATTTGCGTCAGGAAGTAACTGCCTCGGACCACCCGCTCCGGGGCTAAATAGAAAGATCCAGAGCCTTTGTTTCTGGAAAGGTTTTTAAGTCAAAGACAGTAGGCGCCCCGGGGTCCTGAGAGATGTTCTTGATGGTCAAGGGGCTTAATCATGCAAGCCTGCCGAGACTAAGTAGTGTCGATCCATAAATGGCTATTTTCCGCAATCTCAGCGTCAGACTCAGATTTTAATCCTCGAAATACTCCAATGTATTCCTGTGGTTAAAATCTTCGTCTTCCTTGATCTTGCAATCCCGCCTCAAGCGGGACTCATTTCTGGATGGACACTAATTAAGGAAGAATTGCGGCTTACACCCTTTGTCTTTGACGATTTAATTGTCGTTCAGAGAGGAGGTGAACATGAATAGAGACGAAAAAATTAAGATTGTTGACAATCTTCACAACCGGCTTGATAAGGCCCAGGGAGTGTTCCTTGTGGATTATCAAGGCCTCAACGTTAGGGATTTGAATCGGCTTAGGAGCGACCTCAGGAAGGCGCATGCTGAATTTGAGGTTGTGAAAAACAGGCTTTTAAAATTAGCGAGTCATGGGACTGAAACCGAGGCGATTATAGATCATATGAAAGGTCCTTCGGCCATAGCTCTAACCTATGATGATGTGATCGACCCTGCAAAAGCCCTGGTTGATTTTGCTAAAGAGTTTAATAAGTTGACGATCAAGATTGGCCAGATATCAGGGAAGGAACTCGACGAGGCAGGCGTTAAACATTTAGCCGGGTTACCCGGAAAAGACGCGCTGTTAGGCCAGGCTTTATCTGTTATGCAAGCCGTCCCAACATCTCTCGTCAGGGTACTTAACGGCGTGTTGGCCAAACTAATGTATGCGTTAAAGGCTATTGAAGAGCAAAAAGAGAAATCGCAACAATAAAAGATGCGGAGGTTAAAAGAAGAGCATGGCAGATAATGTTACCAAAGAGGATGTTGTTGAATTTATATCAAATATGACTGTTCTTGAGCTATCAGAATTTGTGAAGGAACTGGAAGATAAATTTGGCGTGAGCGCTGCGGCGCCTATGGCCGTTGCTGCTGCGCCGGCCGGACAGACCCAAGAAGAGGTCGCCGAGCAAACCGAGTTTGATGTGATGTTGACCGCTATCGGTGACAAGAAAATTCAAGTTATCAAGGTGGTTCGTACAATCACGGGTCTTGGGCTCAAAGAGGCAAAAGGGGTAGTTGATGGTGTGCCCGGTCCGGTGAAGGAAGGTGTCTCCAAGGATGAGGCTGAAGATATTAAAGGACAGCTTGAAGAGGCTGGCGCTTCTGCGGAGATCAAATAGGCCCACCTACGGATGGCGCCCAAAATTATGGCAATGGACCGCCGTTATTTTGTTCGACTGTTTTCGATTGTCGCGTCCCTTTTTCCTTGGCCTTCAATCGTCAATAGTCAATCATCAATATTCAATCAGTAAGGAGATACCATGTTAGGAACTGATGGTGTCAGAAGGCGTATAAGAAGAAGTTTCGGGAAGATTGATAAGATCATGGAAACCCCGAATCTGATTGACATGCAGAAGAGGTCTTACGAACGATTTTTGCAGAAAGATGTCCCGCCGGAGAATCGCGAGGAGGTGGGGCTTCAGGGGGCTTTTAGAGGCGTTTTCCCCATTCATGACTTTGCCAGGACCTCTTCACTTGAATTTGTCAAATATAAATTTGAAGATGTCAAGCACAGTGAAGAAGATTGCCTGAATAAAGGGATGACCTATGAAGCCCCCATCAGACTGACAGTGCGATTGGTTGTGTTTGATACTGACACCGTAAATGGCACAAAAAGCATCAGGGATATTAAAGAACAGGAAATCTATTTCGGCACCCTCCCTATGATGACTGACCGAGGGACTTTCATCGTAAACGGGACTGAACGGGCTGTCGTAAGCCAGCTCCACCGGTCTCCGGGGGCGTTTTTTGACCATGACAAGGGGAAAACTCATTCCAGCGGAAAACTTCTGTATTATGCCCGGATCATTCCATTAAGAGGATCCTGGCTTGATTTTGAGTTTGACCCCCACGATTTATTGCATGTTCGTATTGACAGGAGAAGAAAATTTCCAGCCACCATTCTGTTGAAAGCGCTCGGGTATTCTGCCAAGGAGATTTTGCAGTATTTCTATAAGACTGAAATGATTTCTATTGGCCAGGTTGGGGGATGGCGGGAGGCCAGGGCTGAGGATTTAGCCCGGGAAAATGTTCCAAAAGATATTGTTGATCCTGACACTGGAAAGGTTGTGGCCAAGCAAGGGACAAAATTCACCAAGCGCCTGCTTAAGACCCTTCAATCTGCCGACCTGGTCCGTCCGCGTATTCCATTTTCGAGACGTGTAACCGTGGAACTTGAAGATGGAGAAGAACTATTTATTGCTGATGACGTCCTGGACCCTGAAACGGGTGAAGTCCTTGTTGCCAAGGGGCAGGCGCTTACCAATGAACAGCATGAAAGCATAAAAGAAAAAGGGGTTGATGAAATAATGTGCATCGACCCTAAACGGGTACGCATCCCTGTCGATTACGAAGATATCGAAAGTCGCGTGATCGTGGGAGACTTTATAGATCCCGAGACGGGTGAGGTGATAATTGAGGGCAATCAAACTCTTAGTTTAGAAACCATTGAAGTTTTAAAGGAAAAGGGGATTGCTGAGATTGAGTGCCCTGTCTTGGGAGGCCAGGGAGTAAGTCCCAGCATTAGAGAGACCCTCCTTGTGGACAAGATAAATGCTCCGGACGAAGCGGTGCTTGATATCTATCGAAAGATGCGACCCAGTAGCCCTCCTACCCCGGAGGTAGCAGCGACTTTTTTCAATAACCTTTTCTCTAACTTCGACACCTATGATCTTTCCAAGGTCGGGCGACTTAAGTTGAACTATCGACTCAATTTGGATGTTCCTCTCGATCATCGTATTTTGAGAAAAGAGGATATATTTGCCGTAGTCGAGGAGTTGATCCGTTTGAAAAGCGTTGAGTCGGCGGGAGACGATATCGATAACCTTGGCAACAGGCGAGTGAGGGCGGTGGGCGAACTCCTCGAAAATCAGTACAGGATTGGGCTCGTAAGGATGGAAAGGGCGATCAAGGAGAGGATGAGCCTTCAAGAGGTTGAGACGTTGATGCCCAACGATTTGATCAATTCTAAACCTGCAACTGCCGTGGTAAAGGAGTTTTTCGGGACAAGCCAGCTTTCTCAATTTATGGATCAGACCAACCCGTTGTCCGAAGTCACTCATAAACGGAGACTGAGCGCCTTAGGTCCTGGCGGCCTTACCCGGGAAAGGGCAGGATTTGAGGTCCGGGATGTTCATCCCACCCACTATGGCAGGATTTGTCCGATTGAGACACCAGAAGGCCCTAACATCGGGCTGATTGTTTCCTTGAGTACTTATGCGAGGGTAAATGACTTTGGATTTATAGAAACTCCATACAGGCGTGTTCAAGATAACACAGCGACAGATAGGATTGAATACTTGTCCTCCTTGGATGAAAAGGATTATCCGATTGCCCAAGCGAATGCCCCATTGGATAGTAATGGTCGTTTTATCCGCGAGGAGGCAGCGGTGCGGATAGAGGGTGAGGCAGACAAAAAACCTGTCCAGGACGTTAAATATATGGATGTGTCCCCGGATCAGCTTGTTAGTGTTTCGGCCTCTCTGATTCCTTTTTTAGAACATGATGATGCCAACAGGGCCTTGATGGGGTCAAATATGCAGCGACAGGGTGTTCCCCTCCTTAGAGCCGAGGCCCCTTTGGTTGGCACCGGAGTGGAAGGCGTTGTTGCGCGGGATTCGGGTGTTTCGGTTATTGCCAAAAGGGATGGAGTAGTGGAACACGTGGATGCCTGCAGGATTGTTATCAGGTCAAGCGGGGTTGTGGATAGTGATGAGCCCGAAGTCGAAATATGCAAGTTGATGAAATTCAAGAAATCCAACCAGAATAGTTGCTATACACAAAAGCCGATTGTGAAGAAGGGGGATGTGGTAAAGAAGGGGCAGGTTATCGCTGATGGACCTGCCACTGAATTAGGGGAGCTCGCTTTGGGCCGGAACGTTATGGTCGCCTTTATGTCATGGGGTGGATATAATTTTGAGGATTCCATTCTTATTAGCGAAAGAGTGGTAAAAGAAGATATCTACACCTCCATTCACATTGAAGAATTTGAAGTTGTCTCGAGGGATACCAAATTAGGCAAGGAAGAGATCACCAAGGACATCCCAAATGTGGGGGAGGAAGCGTTAAAGAACTTGGATGAAAGCGGAATCATAAAGGTTGGAGCTGAAATTGACCCTGGCGATATCTTAGTAGGGAAGATAACCCCAAAAGGTGAGACTCAGCTATCCCCGGAAGAGAAGCTCTTGAGGGCTATATTCGGAGACAAGGCCGGAGATGTTAAGGATACATCTCTGAAAGTTCCTCCCGGTGTCCGCGGCATTGTGATTGATGCCAAGGTGTTCTCGAGAAGCGGTGTTGAAAAGGACGAGCGGAGTCTTGCTATTGAAGCAGAAGAGACTGCCCTTCTCAGGAAAGATCTGGAAGACGAAGTAGCCGTGATTATCAGGAGCGCTAAAGAAAATCTGATAAGGATAATTAAGGGAAAAAAGCTGAAGACCGATTTGCGTGATAAGAAGACAGGGGACACCCTTCTTCGCGCAAAGAGGACAATAAAGCCGGAGGATATTGAACAGCTACCGATTGAGGCATGGACGGGGGTTGATCTCAAGGCATCAATGGATGTTATTGATAAGGTGGAAACTATTGTTGATAATTGCTCCTCCAAAGTGGCGCGTATTACCGAAATTTGCGAAGAAAAAATAGAAAGTTTTGCTCTTGGCGATGAATTGGCGCCCGGTGTTGTCAAAATGGTTAAGGTCTTTGTTGCGGTAAAACGAAAGCTATCTGTTGGGGACAAAATGGCCGGTCGCCATGGGAATAAGGGCGTGTTGTCAAGAATTCTTCCGGTTGAAGATCTGCCATATTTTGCAGATGGAACCCCAGTAGATATTGTATTAAATCCGTTAGGTGTGCCATCAAGGATGAACGTAGGACAGGTTTTGGAAACTCATTTGGGATGGGCATCCTATGAGTTAGGCAGACAGGTCGGAGAACTCCTTGAAAAGATAGAGGTCAGAGGTCGGAAGTCAGAGATCGGAAAAAACTCGCAACCCGAAACGCGAGACGCGCAACGCGAAAAAAGCAGTGAGGAACTGAGGTCCAAGCTGAGAAACGTGTTCGGTAAGAAGGAGTATGAGGCCTTGCTTCAGAATAGATCTGATGAGGAGTTACTGAAGGAAGCCAGAACAATGGCAAATGGGCTGCCGGTGGCAAGCCCTGTTTTTGATGGGGCAGATGAGGAAGAGATAAAGGCGTTTCTGAAAGAGGCCGGATTGCCTGTTACGGGTCAAGCTACGCTTTATGATGGCCGAACGGGAGAGCCTTTTGATCAGCAAGTCACGGTAGGTATGATGTATGTGATGAAACTTCACCATCTGGTAGATGATAAGCTCCATGCGCGTTCTATCGGTCCATATTCACTCGTAACCCAGCAACCTTTGGGGGGAAAGGCCCAGTTCGGTGGACAGAGATTGGGCGAAATGGAAGTCTGGGCAATGGAGGCATACGGGGCTGCATTTACTCTCCAGGAGTTTTTAACCGTTAAGTCGGATGATGTGGCGGGCAGAACCCGGATGTATGAAAGGATCGTTAAGGGGAACAATACCCTTGAGTCCGGGCTTCCGGAGTCATTCAAAGTGCTAATGAAAGAGCTGCAGGGGCTCTGCCTTCAAATTGAGCTTTTTGAGGATAGCCAGATTTAAGGATTGAATATTGTCGCCCCAGTGAAATAGGAAAGAAAAGGCCCCAGTTAAATGGTCTACGAATTGAACGGGGTAAACATTTCACGGGGTAAAATTGATGATTGACGATTGAAAAAACCCGCAACCCGCAACTCGAAACCCGCAACCCGAAACCAGGAGAAGGCTATGGAATTATACAATTTTTTTGCAAAGCCGAAAGATCCATCGAGCTTTAATGCCGTCAAAATTTCTTTAGCCTCGCCAGCGAAGATCTTAGAATGGTCCTTCGGGGAAGTCAAAAAACCTGAGACTATTAATTACAGGACCTTTAAACCAGAACGGGATGGCCTCTTTTGCTCAAAAATATTCGGACCGATCAAGGATTTTGAATGTAATTGCGGCAAGTACAAAAGGATGAAGCACAGGGGTATTGTGTGTGAAAAATGCGGTGTCGAGGTGATTCAAAGCAAGGTCCGCCGAGATCGGATGGGTCATATAACCCTGGCTGCCCCTGTGGCCCACATCTGGTTTTTGAAGGCCCTCCCGTCCAAAGTCGGTAACCTTTTAGATATGACTCTAAAGGACCTTGAAAGGGTCCTTTATTTTGAGGCTCATGTTGTTATCGATCCAAAGGATACTCCCCTTACTAAAGGCGCTGTGTTAACCGATGAGCAGTTGCATCAGAAGAGGGAGGACTATGGTGACAGGTTTGAGGCGGGTATCGGGGCCGAAGCGATCCAAATCATGCTCAAGAATTTGAACTTAGACGAGCTTTCGGAAGGCCTGAGAGTCGATCTGTCAACGACTAAGTCAGAAGCCAAAAGAAAGAAATTGACGAAGCGCCTGAAGATCATTGATGCATTCAAGGATTCAAAAAACCGGCCAGAGTGGATAATCCTGAATGTAATTCCCGTTTTGCCGCCGGATCTTCGACCTCTCGTTCCCCTTGATGGGGGGCGATTTGCCACTTCTGATCTGAATGATCTCTATAGGCGGGTAATAAACCGGAATAACAGGCTGAAAAGGCTTCTGGATCTGAATGCTCCTGATATTATCGTAAGAAACGAAAAACGGATGCTCCAGGAAGCGGTTGATGTCCTGTTTGATAACGGGAGAAGGGGGAAGGTTGTAACAGGCGCAAATAAGAGGCCCTTCAAGTCTCTGAGTGATATGTTGAAGGGAAAACGGGGAAGATTCAGACAAAATTTGCTTGGTAAACGGGTGGATTATTCGGGTCGCTCGGTTATTGTTGTCGGTCCGGACCTTCGCCTGCATCAATGCGGGCTTCCCAAGAAGATGGCCTTAGAACTCTTTAAGCCCTTTATTTATAACAAATTGGATGAAAAAGGATTAGTTACAACAATCAAAAGCGCAAAGAAGATGGTGGAGAGAGAGACCCCTGAAGTCTGGGATGCATTAGATGAAGTTGTTAAGGAATATTGCATTTTGCTGAACAGGGCCCCTACGCTTCATCGGTTGGGAATGCAGGCCTTTGAGCCGATCCTGATTGAGGGAAAAGCGATTCAGCTCCACCCTCTTGTGTGCACCGCCTTTAATGCTGATTTTGACGGCGATCAGATGGCTGTCCATATTCCGCTTTCCCTTGAGGCCCAAATTGAGGCCAGGGTTTTGATGATGTCCACGAACAATATCTTGTCCCCTGCAAACGGTGACCCTATTATCGTTCCGAGTCAGGATATTGTTTTGGGTATATATTACATGACGCGGGAAAGGCCATTTTCTAAGGGAGAAGGAAAGGTCTTTGCAAGCCCCGAGGAGGTAAGGGTTGCTTATGATGCCGAAGAATTGGATTTGCATGCCACGATCAAGGTGAGGATTGATGGAAAACTTTACGCGACCACCACCGGCCGTGTAATTCTCTATGAAATTGTCCCTGAGGAGACGGTTCCCTTTGACTTGGTAAATAAGGTGATGTCCAAAAAGGAACTCAGGTTCCTGATTAATGAGTCCCATCGTAAGGCGGGGATCAAAGCCACTGTTATTTTGGGGGATCGGCTGAAGGATATCGGTTACAAATATGCTACCCTGTCGGGCATATCCATATCGATCAAGGATATGATGATCCCCTCGAAAAAGGGAGCGATTATCCATGAGGCCGAAGAAGAGGTAAAAAAGATCGAGGATCAATACATAAGCGGCCTGATTACAAATGGTGAGAAATATAACAAGGTTGTTGATATCTGGTCAAAGTCGACAGAAGATGTGGCTTCCGAGATGATGAAGGAGATGGCAGTGGAAGTGGCTGAAGGCCCTAAAAAAGAGAAGACAAAGGTTAGTGGTTTTAATCCGGTCTATATGATGTCTGATTCGGGTGCGAGGGGAAGCAAAGACCAGATGAGGCAGTTGGCTGGGATGCGAGGGCTGATGGCCAAGCCTTCGGGAGAGATCATCGAAACACCCATCACTTCAAATTTTAGGGAAGGTCTGACTGTTTTGCAGTACTTTATATCCACTCATGGGGCACGAAAGGGTTTGGCTGACACCGCTCTCAAGACAGCCAACTCCGGTTATCTGACCCGCAGGCTCGTGGATGTATCGCAGGAGGCAATTATTACTGAGGAAGACTGCGGTACTATGGATGGCATTTGGGTTGAGTCCCTTGTGGAAGGGGGCGAGATTCTGCAGAGAGTGGGCGCGCGGATACTTGGCAGGTTGGCTCTTGAAGATATCTATGATCCGATAACAGAAGAAGTGCTGGTCAGGGCCAACGAGGAGATAGGTGAAGATGAGGTTCAGAAGGTAGAAACCGCCGGAATAGAGAGGGTGAGGATACGGTCTGTTTTGACATGCGAGGCGAAACGAGGTGTATGCGGGGCATGTTATGGTAGAGATTTGGCTCACGGGCATGAAGTAAATCTCGGGGAGGCAGTCGGAGTTATTGCCGCGCAATCGATTGGCGAGCCGGGAACACAGTTGACCATGAGGACATTTCATATCGGCGGTACAGTAAGTAGACGTGTTGAGCAAACTACTATCCAACCCAGAAACGAGGGTGAGATAAAGTTTGTTGACCTTAAAACAGTGGAGAATGACGAGGGTAATCTCGTGGCCATGAACCGAAACGGCGAAATTGCCATCTTGGGAAAGGGTAAAAGAGAAGTGGAGCGATATCCGGTCATATACGGCGCTACTCTGAAGGTGCGTGACGGTCAAAAAGTCAAGCCTTCCCAGGTCGTGGCCGAATGGGATCCTTTTACCATTCCGATAATGACTGAAGTCCCGGGCGTTGTCAAATTTGGTGATATTAAAGAAGGGCGTACAATGCAGGAAAAACGGGATATGGTAACAGGAAAGATCAGCCGTGTAATAGTTGACTCCCGTGATATTGACGTCAGGCCCCGGATTTCAATAAAAGATGAGAGCGGAAAAACATCCGGGCTGCCAGGAAGCAAAAAGGCTAAGGCCCGCTACCACCTGCCCGTGGGCACCATTATTATGGTAAACGAGGGAGATCAGATAGGCCCGGGCGCGGTTTTGGGAAAAATCCCGAGAGAGACTACCAAGACAAAGGATATTACAGGCGGATTGCCGCGGGTTGTCGAGTTATTTGAAGTAAGAAAGCCAAAAGAGACAGCCATAATTAGCGAAATAGATGGCTCGGTTTCATTCGGGAAATATACCAAAGGTAAGCGAAAAATGATTATTACTCCTGATGTAGGTGATGCAGTGACCTATCTTGTGCCGAGGGGAAAGCACGTGAGTGTTCTGGAGGGGGATTATGTGAGAGCAGGTGAAGCCCTGATGGACGGTTCTGCGGATCCCCATGACATCCTTAAGATCAGAGGGCTGAAGGAATTAGCGAAATACTTAGTTAATGAGGTGCAGGAGGTTTACCGGCTTCAGGGCGTAAAAATAAACGACAAACATATCGAAGTCGTTGTAAGGCAAATGGTGCGACAGGTGAGCGTGACAGATCCTGGGGATTCCAACTTTCTAATAGGGGATAATGTTGAAAAGTGGAGATTTGAAGAGGAAAACGAAAAAATCATTGAAAAGGGCGGGAACCCGGCCAGCGCAAGACCCCTCCTTTTAGGGATTACCAAGGCTTCTCTGAATACGGAGAGTTTTATATCTGCAGCATCTTTTCAAGAAACAACAAAGGTCTTGTCCGATGCAAGCATAGCGGGGAAGGTGGATTTCTTGAAAGGACTGAAGGAAAATGTGATCATGGGTCGCCTGATTCCGGCAGGAACCGGGATAGAGGCCTACAGAAATGTTGAAATTGGCGTGAACAATTAAGTTGTGTTCATCCATAAATGGCTATTTTTCGCAATCTCTTCGTCAGATTCGGATTTTAATCCTCGAAATACTTCAATGTATTCCTGTGGTTAAAATCCTCATCTTCCTTGACCTTGCAAAAACTATCTCATTTCTGGATGGACACAAAAATGCAACCGTTTAGAGGCTCAGAGTTCAAAGGTTGAAAGGTTCAGGACACGGAAGTTCAATGGAAAAAATATAAACCTGAACCTGTGAACCCTTAAAATAAATTCTGGAAAATAAATCCTGGTATTTGTCATAAATTGTCTTGACAATTTGGATGCAGAAGAATATAAAAATAAATTCTGTGATTTCAGGAACTGGTGCAACTTATGCATTGCTGATTTAGTCAGAACTAAGGAGATTCTATGACGACTATTAACCAGCTTGTGAGGAAAGGTCGCCTCAAACCAAAAAAGAAAGTCAATACGCGTGCCCTACAGGGCGCTCCTCAGAAGAGAGGAGTGTGTGTCAGGGTTTATACCTCTACACCTAAGAAACCGAACTCCGCTTTGCGAAAAGTAGCAAGGGTAAGATTGACTAACGGGATTGAGGTAACTTCTTACATTCCGGGTATGGGTCACAACCTCCAAGAGCATTCAGTTGTCTTAATCAGAGGAGGACGTGTGAAAGATTTACCCGGGGTTCGATATCATATCATTAGGGGCACGATGGATACGACTGGTGTGGATGATCGCCGTCAGGGTCGTTCCAAGTACGGCGCCAAAAGGCCAAAAGGCCTGCGGTCGCACGGTTCATAATGTAAGAACAGGGGAAATTACGCCGGGGTTTTCTCGGTCTCTGTTTTTACATACTGCGTTGGAGAATTTATATGCCAAGAAAGAGAGTGGCTGTTAAGAGAAAGATAACACCTGATGGGCAATATAAGAGTGTGCTTGTCGCCAAATTCATTAACAACTTGATGAAAAAGGGGAAGAAGAGCACTGCCCAATCGATCCTTTACGGTGCGTTTGATTTAATAGAGGAGAAAGCGGGGAAGGATCCTTTGGATGTCTTTCAGTCTGCACTTGACAATGTCAGGCCTGTTGTGGAGGTGAAATCCAGACGAGTGGGGGGGTCGACCTATCAGGTGCCTACTGAGGTGAGGCCATCGAGAAGGCAAGCCCTTAGCATGCGCTGGATTATCAGTTTCGCCAGCTCAAGAGGCGAAAAAACAATGGCTGCCAAGTTAGCGGGTGAAATAATGGATGCCGCCAATGAGAGAGGTGCCGCAATTAAGAAAAAAGAGGATACTCACAGGATGGCCGAGGCTAACAAGGCCTTTGCTCATTATCGTTGGTAAATTAAAGTAGGCTGCAGGGAGTAGGGAGTAACCAGTAGGGAGTAGGGAGTAACCAGTAGGGAATGGAGTTTTTGATGGCGCTTACCTGTTAGTTATTGCTGGGTGATTTATTCAGGAGGACAAGAGATGGCCAAGAAGAAATTTGAGAGGACTAAGCCGCATTTAAATGTGGGGACGATAGGGCATATTGATCA
>JAUWPC010000126.1 GCA_030611815.1 Desulfobacteraceae bacterium | reverse complement strand
TACCTGCTAAGGTTTTCGTCCTCTAATATGTCAGCCAATTTACCCGTCACATAGTCCTTATTAATAGTAACACTTTTTGTGGTCATATCCGGAGCATCAAAAGATATCTCATCCACTAATTTTTCCATCACCGTATGGAGACGACGGGCCCCGATATTCTCAGTGCGCTCGTTTACCCTGCTGGCCATCCCGGCGATTTCTATGACGGCAGATTCCTCAAATATCAGATCAATACCTTCAGTGGCAAGAAGGGCCTTGTATTGTGTAATTAAAGCGTTTTTAGGTTCCAATAAAATCCTGATAAAATCTTCCATAGAAAGGGAATCGAGTTCCACCCTGATGGGAAATCTTCCCTGCAGCTCTGGTAGCAAATCGGAAGGCTTACTCATATTGAAGGCGCCTGCTGCGATGAACAGGATATGATCCGACTTGACCATCCCATATTTTGTGGCAACGGTGGAGCCCTCAACAATAGGCAGGAGATCCCTCTGCACCCCTTCACGTGAAACATCCGGGCCATGGGAAAATTCGGAACCCGCCACCTTATCCAATTCGTCCAAGAAGATTATCCCGTTTTGTTCTGTAATCGTGACGGCCTTCTCTATCACTTTATCCATGTCTATCAGCCTCTGTGATTCCTCCTGGAAAATAATCTCCATTCCCTCAGGAATTTTCACCCTCCTCTTCTTTTTCTTGGTGGGCAATATATTTCCGAAAATTTCCTTTACATTAAACTCCATCTCTTCAAGCCCTGCACTGGAAAAAATCTCTACCATAGGCATAGTGCTGTTGGCCACTTCCAATTCCACATACCGTTTGTCTAATTTCCCGTTTCTCAGCATTCGACGCAGCTTTTCACGGGTGGTATTCTCTGTCTTATCGGATTTGACCACCTCTAATATCCGTTCCTTCTCCCCCTCCTCTTCTTCATGAACCTCTTGACTCTTTTTCGGCAAGAGTATATCAAGCAATCTCTCCTCGGCTAACCCCTTAGCCTTTGACTTAACAATTTCTTGCTCCTCTTTCTTGGCCATGTTTACTGCCAGCTCAGTCAAATCCCTGACCATTGATTCCACATCCCGACCTACGTAGCCTACCTCGGTAAATTTGGTGGCCTCTACCTTGAGGAAAGGTGAATTGGCAAGACGAGCCAACCGCCTGGCGATCTCGGTCTTACCCACCCCGGTGGGTCCAATCATAATGATATTTTTTGGTGCGATCTCATCCCTGAGTTCTGGAGGAACCTGCTGTCGTCTCCACCTGTTTCTCAAAGCGATGGCTACGGAACGCTTTGCCTGATCCTGACCGATAATATATTTATCCAACTCCGATACGATTTCTCTCGGTGTCAATACCTCAACAAGCTGACCTTTTTCTCCAACATCCTTTTCCATTCTTACCTCATAATTGATACGCCCGTAAAAAGTCGTTTTACGGGCAACTGCGATCCCAGAGGAATTTCCTTGACTCAAGTGCCTAAAGTTTGAAGTGCCTAAAGTTAAGGAACTTCGTGACTTTTTTAAGAGGGCTGGCTTTATCAAGGCCTGCCCGCCATTGCCGACCTTTTGGGATATGCCCGCTTCTGTACATGACAGGCGAGGCAGGCGGGCCTCCAAGATAAACCAGGCCCGAAAACACTCGCAACAGAAAGTTAAGAATTCCGACCGGTTTGTCCGCCTCGATTTCCGCCCTAAATTCCTAAATTCTGCGTTGCTTAAGCATCAAGTTTACATACATTAATCTGGTCATTGGTATAAAGGCAAATTGAGGCTGCAATCTTCATGGCCTCAAGGGCAATGGTAGCTGCGTCAAGATCGGAATGTGCCACCAAGGCCTGCGCGGCTGACTGAGCAAAGGGACCACCCGACCCGATAGCAGCAACCGATTGGTCAGGTTCGATTACATCCCCAGTTCCTGAAATTACAAGGATATGTTCCTTATCCATGGCAAGCAGCACGGCCTCTAACTTACGGAGTATCTTATCGGTTCTCCAATCCTTTGCCAGTTCGACAGCAGCCCTGGTCAAGTTCCCATTATAGGTCTCCAACTTTCCCTCTAACCTCTCGCACAGGTTGAAGGCATCAGCAGCCGCCCCCGCAAACCCTACCATCACACTATCTTTGTACATGCGTCGGATTTTTGTGGCCTTATGCTTCATAATGATCTCACCAAGCGTTACCTGGCCATCCGCTGCCATTACACACTTCCCATCCTTCATCACGGCAAGGACAGTAGTGGCCCTAAGTTTATTTGAATCACCTCGTGTCATCGATTAATCCTCAAACCAAACCTTAATATGGCCGCAAAAAAGCGCAAAAAGTACAAAAAGTAGAACGTTAACATGATCCCTTCAACTTTAGGCATTTTAGCTCACTTCCCCGCTGCAAGTGGGATAAATAGGCACTTTAAACTTTTTCTGCTAAATAGTATCTGAACGAAAAGCCTGTTCAGCCACTAGTTTTGATTTAAAAACTCACACAAATTAGGACGAAATAACTGCCACATTTGACCCCGCCAGAGGCGGGGTTGCTTTTGGATTCATACTCATAATCGTAATCTTAATCATAATCGTTTTGAGTAAGATTACGATTATGATTAAGATTATGGAATAGGGAAGTTATTTCGTTCAGACACTAACTACGCGGATGCGACTTATCATACACCTCCATGAGTCTGTCAAGGCTGACATGGGTATATTTTTGCGTAGTTGATAAGCTTGTATGCCCTAAAAGCTCCTGAACCGAGCGAAGATCGGCGCCCCCGTCCAACATGTGTGTAGCAAAGGTATGCCTCATGGAGTGAGGGCTGATCTCAAAGGTCAAGCCAGTCTCTTTAACATATTTTTTGACTACCCTTCCAATGCTTCGCGTCGAAAGACGGCCCCCCCTGAAATTGATAAAGAGGGGGCTATTCTGCAGCAGTCCCCCGCTCTTCTCCCTCAAATATTGAATAGCATCCAAATATTCCCGCACAGCTAACATCGCCTGCCGCCCAATAGGCACAATCCTCTCCCGATTTCCTTTGCCTGTGACTTTAATTAGACCTTCATCAAAATCGATACTGGATATGTTCAGACCCTCAAGTTCTCCTGCCCTGATTCCACAGGAATAGAGCACCTCTAAGAGGGCCAGATCTCTCAGTCCGAGGGGCTTTTTACGATCAGGCCTCTCAAGGAGTCTGAAGACATCATCCACTGGAAGATATGTGGGCACATACTTTTCGAGTTTGGGCGTCGCTATATCTGCCGCCGGATTTACTTTATTTAAGCCCTGTTTTTCTAAAAAAAGAAAAAAAGAGCGAACAGCAGAAAGTTTGCGGGCAATGGACGTACGCCTCAGCCTCCCATAAAGACTCCCCACATATTTCCTTATGATCAAAGGGTCAATCGCCTCAACTTCACAATCGCCCATGCTCTCTGTATGAGATAAACACACAGTTGAAGCCAAGAATTCCGAAAATTGCCCGAGGTCATTGCGGTAATTCCTTATGGTATGTTGAGAGTAACCCTTCTGATCCCTCAGAAAAGCGATGAAAAGCTCTATGGCATTATCAACCAACAAGATGGATATCCCGCCTTTCCCGGTTAACCCATTGAGACCTTTGCAAAACGCCCCCTTTTGCCCAATCTCAGCGTCAGGCTCAGATTTTAATCCTCGAAATATTCAATATATTCCTATGGTTAAAATCCTCGCCTTCCTTGACCTTGACCAAAATTGAGCATTTTTCAAAGGTCTCACATTTCTTAGCAATCCGCATCCGTAATTTTTAAACATAACACATTTCTTCAAATTGGCAATTAAAAAATACCCAGCCAAATTCTTGACTTGACTTCAATTCAACTGTTGGTGTAGTTGTTATGTTTTTGTTTTTATCCCTCAACCGTACATACAAAATCAGATTCATCAGGAAAGGGTCACTAATATGGATAAAAAGGCTGAACAATTGAGAAACATAGCTCTCATCGCGCATGGGGGCTCAGGGAAAACCTCCTTAGCCGAGGCCATGCTGTTTAATGCAAAGGCTACCACAAGGCTTGGCAAGGTAGACGACAGCACCTCTAATTTTGATTTTGAACCGGAGGAGATAAAAAGAAAGGCTACCCTGAGCACCTCTTTTCACCACTGCAACTGGAAAAAACATATTATAAATATCATTGACACCCCGGGCGATGATAATTTCCTTTCTGATGCCAAGTTATCCCTACAGGCGGCGGACGGGGCCCTAATAATCATTGACGCCACGTCAGGAGTAAAAGTCGGAACAGAAAAGGTGTGGGCCTTTGCAGATGAACAGCAGCTCCCGAGAATAATCTTTGTTAACAAAATGGACAGAGAAAGGGCGGATTTCTATAAGATCGTGGAAGAGGCTGCCCTGGTTTTTGAGATAAAGGCAACGCCTCTGTTTCTCCCCATAGGTGCAGAAGACAGCTTTGCAGGTTTGATCGATCTCATCAGAAGGAAGGCCTACACTTACAGTAAAGACGGCAGCGGTAAATTCGAAACCTCCGAAATACCGGCAGACATGGAAGAGACCGTCAACGAGTGGCGTGAAAAAATGATCGAGAATATCGTGGAAGTAAATGACGATCTTATGGAGAAATATCTTGAAGGGGAAGAGCTTTCTGATCAGGAGATAGAAGAGACTCTTGCCCGGGGTATCGAATTGGGGATGGTGGTCCCGATCGTATGCGGCTCAGCGCTTTTGAATATGGGTGTTTCTCAGCTTATGAACCTGATCGTGCAGGGGATCCCCTCACCCCTTCAAAGACCAGCCAAGAAAGGGACTGCCCCGGGAGGTGAGGAGGTCATTGAAAGGGAGTCTACCCCAGATGCCCCTTTTTCTGCGCTTGTCTTTAAGACGGTTGCAGATCCCTTCGCCGGCAAACTCACACTCTTAAGAGTCCTTTCCGGCACTGTTCAATCCGATTCGACGGTTTACAACGCCAATAAAGAGGTCAAGGAAAAATTTGGCCAACTTCTAATCATCGAGGGTAAAAAGCAAAAACCTGTTGAGATGGCCGGTCCTGGAGATATTATAGCCATAGCCAAGCTCAAAGAAACCGCCACCGGCGACACCCTATGTTCTGCTGATGACCCCATCATTTACAAGCCAACTGAGGGGCTTCCAGCAGTCATATCCTATTCGATTAAGGCAAAAGTGAAAGGGAGTGAGGACAAAGTCTTTTCCTCATTTGCTAAACTCCTCGAAGAAGATACTACCTTAAAATTAGACAGAGACCCCGCCACATCCGAGGTCATCCTGTCCGGTACAGGTCAGATACACCTGGAAACAACCTGCGAAAAGCTGGCAAGAAAATTCGGCGTAGAGGTAGAGTTGAACCCTGTAAAGGTGCCCTATAGAGAAACCATTAAAAAGCCTGCCAAAGGAGTGGTCTACCGCCACAAGAAACAATCTGGGGGCAGGGGGCAATTTGCCGAAGTGCATTTCGACGTGTCTCCACTGGAGTCAGATGCGGGATTTCAGTTCGAGGAGGCCCTAACAGGGATGAACGTTCCCAGGAATTTTGTACCGGCCGTTGAAAAAGGCCTCAATGAATCTCTCGCGAGCGGCACTCTCGGAGGCTATCCGGTCGTTGACCTAAAAGTGCGTTTCTACGACGGAAAATCCCATGAGGTGGATTCCTCTGAAATGGCCTTCAAGATAGCGGCGAGCATGTGTCTGAAAAAGGCCATCCAGGAGGCAAACCCGACCCTCCTGGAGCCGATTATGAAAATGGAAATCATTGTCCCGGAAGATGTCATGGGTGATGTCATGGGTGATCTTAACGGTAGACGCGGGAGGGTCCTCGGCATGGATTCACAGGGCAAATATCAGGTCATCAAGGCTCAGGTGCCCATGGCCGAAGTCCTCAAATACGCACTGGACCTCAATTCCATATCTGGCGGCCGGGGAACATTCCGAATGGAACACTCCCATTATGACGAAATGCCCGCTCAGTTAGCTGAAAAAGTAGCCACCGCAGCCAAGGAAGAGGATTAGAAATAGAGGATGCAGAAAGAGATCAGGGCCGGGGTCCTTACTATCAGTGATAAAGGCGCCAAAGGATTAAGAGAGGATGAGAGTGGCGAAATCATTCTCCAAATGCTTGAAGACTTCGGTCTTACAGTCGTGAAGAGAGAGATCATTCCCGATGACCGGCAGCAGATTGCGGATACCCTTATCATGTGGGTGGATAAAGATGGCCTGGCCCTGATCATCACATCCGGAGGAACAGGCCTCAGCTCCACAGATGTTACGCCTCAGGCCATGGAACAGGTAATCGATTACCAGGTCCCTGGCTTGGCAGAGGCTATGCGGGCTGCAAGCCTGAAAAAGACTCCTCACGCCATGATTTCTCGGGCAATGGCCGGGGTCAGGGACTCCTCGCTCATCATTAACCTTCCCGGCAGCCCTCGAGGCGCTGAAGAAAATCTCTCCGTAGTATTGCCGGCCTTAGATCACGGCCTTTCAAAACTGGCAGGGGATACTACGGACTGCGCAGTCTGATTAGTGCCTGAACTGAATAAGTCTTCCCTTTTTCATAATCTTAATCATAATCGTAATCTTACTCAAAACGATTATGATTAAGAGTACGATTAAGATTATGATAGCCGCTCAACCCTGGTATTAATCTCCCAGACACACTTAGGAGGAATTTGGAACCATGCAAGCCGCAGCCCTTCATAGGAATATCATCCAACGTCTGTTCGGAATATGTGCCACCAAACAACCTTCGGATGATGGTTGCTGGACCTTTGAAGACAAAAAAGTCATCGTAGATCTTACCCGCGCTCCGGAACTCGGCAGCCCTAACGGGGCCATACGCCTTGAAAAGAAGAAAGGTCTTCCTGAACGTGTCATAGTGATCCATGGGAATGATAGGACCTACCATGCCTTTAGCAACCGCTGTAGCCATGCTGGGCGGCGTCTGGATCCGGTCCCCGGAGCACAACAGGTGCAGTGTTGCAGCATCGGCAAATCCACCTTTGACTATGGAGGCAAGAGACTTTCCGGATCGGCGAAAAGGTCCGTTGATACCCATACTGTCACGCTTGAAGATGGCAAGTTAGTGATAGAGGTGAAGGGATAAGGCGTAAGGCTCAAGGCGTTAGGCGCAAGGAACTAAACGAGCATCCAGAATCAAGTATCCAGCATCCAGAATCAAGTATGCAAAATATACGCAACTTCAGCATTATTGCCCATATAGACCATGGAAAATCTACCCTGGCTGATCGGTTGATCCAGGCTACCGGCTTAGTGGAAGATAGGGATTTTCGTGATCAGATCTTAGACACCATGGACATCGAGAGGGAAAGGGGTATTACTATCAAGAGCCAGGCCGTAACACTCCCCTACGTTAACAGAAAGGGCCAGGCATTCGAACTGAACCTGATTGACACGCCGGGCCACGTTGATTTCTCCTACGAGGTTTCCCGTGCCTTGGCCTCATGCGAGGGAGTGCTTCTATTAGTGGATGCTGCACAGGGAGTAGAGGCCCAGACCATGGCAAACCTTTATGCCGCCATGGAGCATGACCTGGAAATCATCCCGGTCATCAATAAGATAGATCTCCCCTCTGCGGATATTGACACGGTTAAGGAGCAGATCGAGGTGGACTTAGGTCTTGATTCAGACCGGGCCATCCTCTGCTCTGCCAAAGAAGGCATCGGAATTGAAGACGTCTTAGAGGCCATTACAAACCAGATTCCTCCCCCGTCAGACGTGGGAGAAGGGCCACTCGAGGCCCTCATATTTGACGCCCACTATGATTCTTTCCGTGGAACAATCGTTAGCTGCAGGCTCTTTTCAGGGAGTGTCCGTTCTGGAGATATTATACGACTCATGTATAATGGGGCTACCTATAAGGTGGAAGAGGTAGGGGTTTTCCGTCTCGAAAAGGAACCTAAAAACCGCCTCTCAGCAGGTGAAGTAGGGTATATCATATCGGGTATAAAGACGGTAAGCGACACACGGATAGGAGATACCATAACCCTTGACCACGATCCCGCGCCCGCTCCCCTGTCAGGGTTCAAGGAGGTCAAGCCGGTCGTGTTTGCCTCGGTCTATCCTGTCGCATCTGACGATTACAGGTCTTTGGTAGATGCCCTTGATAAGTACAAGCTGAATGACGCCGCATTGGTCTTTCAGAAAGATTCGTCAGCGGCCCTTGGTCTCGGTTTTCGCTGCGGGTTTTTAGGACTACTGCACTTAGAGATCGTTCAGGAAAGGCTTGAAAGGGAATTTGACCAGTCGATCATCATGACTTCCCCCACCGTCCAATACCGCTTTACGCTCACCAATGGTGAAGAGGTCACAGTGGACAACCCTGTTTACTATCCTGATCCTGTGACTATTGAGCAGGCGTTTGAACCGTACATCAGGGCCAGCATCCTGATCCCTGAGCGATATATGGGCACGGTTATGGAACTCTGCCTGCAACGTCGAGGGGTAAATTCACAGTTCAATTATCCCACGCCAGGACGGATAGAAATCCAGTTCGATCTCCCTTTGGCCGAAGTGGTTTATGATTTCTATGATAATCTTAAGACAGTCACCCAGGGCTATGGCTCATTCGATTATGACTTTCTCGACTACCGCGAGAGCGATTTAGTAAAGTTAGATATTCTGATGAACGGAGAAAAGGTGGATGCCCTTGCCCAGATTGTTCATCGAGAGGGGGCGAGGCCGAGGGCGCTTCAGGCCTGCAAAAGACTGAAGGAAGAGATCCCGAGGCATCTCTTTAAAATCGCCATCCAGGGGGCAATAGGCGGCACAATTATTGCCCGATCAACGATCACGCCATTCAGAAAGGATGTGACTGCCAAATGCTATGGCGGGGATATCACAAGAAAGCGCAAACTCCTTGAAAAACAAAAAAAGGGCAAAAAGCGTATGAAAATGGTCGGATCAGTCTCTATCCCCCAAAGCGCCTTTGTGGCAGTTTTAAAGTCTGACATAGGATAATAAGTGCCTAAATCGAGGCAGATAAACCGGTCGGATTTTTTGACTTTCTGTCGCGAGTGTTTTCTGGCGTAGTTATTTTGGAGGCCCGCCTGCCTCGCCTGTCATGTACGGAAACGGGCATATCCTAAAAGGTCGGGAATGGCGGGTAGGCTTTGTGAAAACAATCCCTTATAAAATGTCACGAAGTTCCTTAACTTTAGGCACTTCAAACTTTAGGCACTTTAGGCTCTCAGTTCACTTTAGGCACTTCAAACTTTAGGCACTTTTCCCCGAGGAACCATGTCTCCCGGTCTATATATTCATGTCCCTTTTTGCCGGAGCAAATGCCCTTACTGTGCCTTTTATTCCATCCCTTCCCCTTCCCTAATACCGATCTGGCTTGAAAGCCTCAAGAAAGAAGTCCTTTTGTACAAGGGGCAGTTTGACCCATTTGACAGTCTCTATGTGGGGGGCGGCACCCCCACCTTCCTAAAGGCCGGG
>JAUWPC010000242.1 GCA_030611815.1 Desulfobacteraceae bacterium | reverse complement strand
ATTTGAGCCGGAACGACCCTGCCGGACTGCTTTGCAGAACTTTTGGCTATCTCGCGCCAGTGCCTCATCCTGTTAGTAAGTCTCTCCCTTTTAAGCATGGTGATGGTTCGTAGAGATGTGAAAGGAAGGATATGATCAACGCCTAACTCAGATGTCTTCTGAATCAGGTAATCCATTGGACCGGATTTCAAAAGGGCCTGGCAGAGGGCTATTGTTACAGGTGAGGGGGGCGGCTTTGGAAGGGGTTTTTCAAGGACGACCCTGACCCCCTGGCGAGTGACAGATTCTATAACGGCCAAGAAGCGGTTCCCCTTACCGTCCATGAGGACAAACCGGTCTGCCGGCCCCATCCTCAGAACCCTTATCATATGCCTTGCTTCAGGGCCTGTAATAGTACACACGCCATCTTGGGCGTTCAGGTTTTCAACCAAAAAGCGCCTCATTGCCTCACGCCCATCTGCACATTTCTCATTGGGAGTTGGAAGTTGGTTCTAACATCGGCCATTAGATTATTCTCTTACTCATAATCTTAATCATAATCAAAGATCTCTCAAGCAGACTGTAAAAGAGTATGATTATGATTACGAGTATGATTATGAACTTTTGAGGGGGTTGTCGAATAATTGAATCAAGTGGCCGAAGTTGGAACCGACCCCCGTCATTGTGACGGGGGCTTATAGGGATTCTGTTTAGTGCCTGAATGAAAATTGTCTTTTTCGCCTCCCGTCTCGGCGGGACACAAATATTCAACAGTCAATTCCGGCTTCGCCGGATTAGGCCTTATGAAACACGTAGTTTAACTGGCCATTAGGCAAGGTGTTAACCCTTGCGGTCATCTCCATGCCCGCATGGATCTCATCTTCAGGCACGTCTCCTGCTATCCTGCCGAACATTTTATAGTCCCCGTAGTCCAGGAGGGCGATGGCATAAGGGAGATCATCTCCAAAGCCTATAGGCGCAAATTCCAGTTTGCTGTAGGTGACTAACTTTCCTGTTCCCGATACTTCAACCCATTCCATATCACTGGAAAAACAGTTGTGACAATCCGCCCTTGGAGGAAAGAAGAACAGGTCGCACTCCTTGCAGCGTGTACCCATTATTTTTCCCTGATCCAAGTAATCGATAAAGTCATTAATCTTTGTAATGGAGGTAAAACTTACCGTTCCAAATCTCTTAAACCGGTCATCCACCTCTTTCTTTTTCTTACCCATGGTTTTACCTCCCAAGAATGCTGACGTTTCCGTATAGACCAACACCGCCGATATTGTGGACCAGCCCTATCTCAGGGTCTTTTACCTGCATCTCACCTGCCTCGCCCCTCAACTGAAGGACTATGGTCCTGATCTGGGATCCTCCGGTAGCCCCGATTGGATGCCCTTTTGACAGGAGGCCCCCGTCCACATTAACCGGGATGCTCCCCTCCTTATAGGTCTCCTTGGCCTTGATCAGTTCTTTTCCCTCTCCAGGCTTTGCAAACCCGAGGTTTTCATAGGCCATCATCTCGGCAATGGTAAAGCAGTCGTGTACCTCGGCCACATCGATATCCTTAGCAGTAATGCCGGCCATTTTATAGGCCTCTTCCCCTGCAGCTTGGGCCACGGTCAAACCTGAAAAAAGATCTCTGCCTGCCAAGTTCACGGTGGTAGATGCGGCGCCCAGACCGAGGATCCAGACCGGCTTCTTGGAAAAGGCCTTAGCCTTCTCTTCATTGGCAACAATAATGCAGGAGCTTCCATCCGCGTTTGCGCAGCAGTCTCCCACCCTGAGCGGGTTTGCAACCGGATTCGACATAGGGCTCTCAGGATCAGAAAACATCTCAAAGGTGACAGGCCTGCGGTAAACAGCCTTTTCATTGATCTGGCCATAAGTGGCCGCCTTTACCCTTATAAGCGCCAGATCCTCAAGGGTTGTGCCGTATTGTTCCATATGGCCTCTGGCATACATGGCGTAATAGGCAGGCATCATAGTGCCAAATGGGCTTTCCCACTGGATGTCCGCGCCCCTCCCCATCCTCTCCTGTGATTCTGCAGAAGATATCTCTGACATTTTTTGAAATCCGATAACAGCAACCACATCATGAAGCCCGGACTTTACTAATGAATAGGCAAATCTCAGCCCCATGCTGCTTGAGGAGCACAGGCTTTCTAAATAGCACGTGGGCTGCGGGACAAGCCCCAAGTACTCGGCAAAGACACCGGCCGGTGAACGCTGTTTATCATATTCCGGGGCCGAGCAGATGATAGATGCGTCTATCTCCTTAGTTGGAATCCCGGCATCCTGCATAGCCTCTTTGAACCCTTCAAAGGCCAATTCCCTGATTGAGCCGGGAAACCCACGCACAAAGGCGCTCTGTCCGACCCCAATAATTCCGACTTTCTCCATAATAACCTCCAAGTTTTTGTTATGAGTAACTAAAGTGAGCTAAAGTGCCTAAAGTTAAGGAATCCTGTCAATTCTAAACACCGCATCGATGGTCGGCCGACACAAACCTGTCTTTGTTTAAAACTGTATCGCCGAAGGCGTACCACAACTTTAGGCACTTTAAACTTTAGGCACTTTAGGCACTTAACACACGGTGTTGAAATATAGAGAAAAACGGCTTCAGGGTCAAGAACAAAAACCAGCGTTCATTGGCGGGGAGATCTCAGAAAGAGTGCGAATACTGAACCGGTTAGGATCAGTCCGCCGGCTAAAGTAAACCCCAGGCCAAAGAATCCGGCGTCAGCCATCATACCGATTCCCATGGGAATGGCCCCTCCCCCTAAAATAAAGGCGGCCGGGATTGTGAGCGAGACAGCTATATTCCGGGCATTGGGTGGACCTATGGAAGCGAGCGCTGCAAATCCGGGCGGGAAAAAACAGGCAGCCATTACCGGCTGGAGAAAAACGAGGATTACGATCCAGTTATCTGAAACAAGACCAAGGAGTATCGTCAACAACCCAGTGATCAGAAACACACCACTAATGGTATGCTTCGGTCCAACGCGATCGCTCACCCATCCGGCTATGAATGCCATAAACACACCGGAAATCCGTGAGAGGGCCACTAAAGTATTGGCCCAGCTCCGGTCAAGCCCCTTTTCGGTCACGAGATAGAGGGGGAGCATGGTGTATATGCCCAAGGTAACACAGATGCCAAAAGAGAAAAGGACTGTCATTATCCAAAAGGCGGGTTCTGCGAAAAGGGTTTTAAGAGATCTAAAATTGGGGGCCTCTCCAAGAAACTCCCCTCCCCTTCCGAAAAAGGCAAAGGCTATCCCGACAAGTATAGAGCCCGTGCCCAAGAAAAGGATAACGACTCGCCATGAAAACCAGACCATAAACAGCTCTGACAGCAATGGGGCCATAACAAAACCCAAATTCGGGGCCAGTTCATGGATCGCAAACGCTTTGCCCCAGTGCTTAACACTGATCAAGGAAGTAAGGGTGGTAATGCCTGATGGGAGATAGATGCCTGCCGCCAATCCGAGGAAGAGCAAACTTAGACGGACTGACCAGAGGCTGTTGCTGAAGGAGGTACAGATAAGGACCATCCCAACGGACAGGGCAGAAATAATGATGGTTCTCCTGTGGGTGAGGCGGCTGGAGAGGAACCCTGAGCTTAGAAGCGAGATGAAATAGCCCAAGGAGATCAACAAGAACATTGACCCGGCCTCGGTGTGATCCAGACCTAAGTCATTCTCAATACTCGGCATCAAAGGAGCAAAAACGATTCTCCCTATGAAGTTGAGGAAGAAAATCGTTGTCAAGAAAAGAATCGGCCCTAATTGTGAAAAAAATGAGGGGCTTTCGGGGCTCGGTGACTTCATGTTGTTATTTTGAATGTTTTAAAGATTGTATGAGGGGCAAAGCTTTCACAATAACTTATATAGTGTTTGACCGAAAATCCTGTTCAGCCACGATTTTGGATTTCAAAACCCACACAAATTAGGACGAAGTAACTGCCACGTTTGAAATTTGTTTTTGGATTCATACTCATAATCGTAATCTTAATCATAATCGTTTTGAGTAAGATTACGATTATGATTAAGATTATGAAACAGGGAAGTCATTTCGTTCAGGCACTATCTAACAGTTTGAGGTTAGCAGAATAATAGTAACTAATGAACAAAAAAAGCTTAAAGAGAAATCATAGGTAGCACCGGCAGATTCCTCTTCGAGGCTAAAAGGTGGTTACCACTGATTGATTTTCGCCTTCGATCGTGTTAATAAGATCCACTGAGTGGAGATATCTGACGATAAAGGTGGTGCTGCAAATATACACGGTTCTTAGCGACTACGCATATATTGGCGAATTGACGACCATGTAAAAGGCCGTTTTTGCATCGATTTGGCACCTTATGAATAAATCCGTGCTTAAAATGCGCAGAAATTTGTTCACCTTCCGGGGTGTAGGCCCCTATGGGCCGGAGGCCACGAAGATCATGAAGAAATCATAAGCATCAAAAGGAGAAATAAAATGAAAAACAGAAAATTCATGCTGTGTCTGCCGCTGGCGTTGATTTTTTTCTTCACGCTTTTGCCTATGGCTTACGCTGACCTTTACTGGGTATCAGTGGTGAAAACGGGTGGTGTGCCTAAGGGCTTACCCGAGAACCTGCCTAAGGAAATACGGGATCAAATGCTCGCTCAATTCAAAAGCGAGACAGATACCCAAAAACACTATCTCACCCCTTATGCCTCCCGCACTGAGACAAAACAAGGGATCACGATCATGGATTTTGAGTCCATGACAATATATCAACTTAATCCTAAAAATAAGACTTATACAAAAATCGACATGACATCTATGATGAAAGGCCAAATGGGAGAAATGGCAAGAAAGATGGCTGAGGATAGCAAAACGACACGTACAAACGAAACGAAAAAGATTGCCGGATACCGGTGCAGAAAGTACATTGTTACAATAATGGGCTCCGAGAGTGAATATTGGATGTCTAAGGATGTAAAAGGGTACAAGGAATTTGAGGCGCTTAATGAAAAGATGTTGAAGAAACACCCAGAGTTTAAACAGATGCAAATGGGTGGTTTTACCGGAAAAGAAGGTTTTCCGATCGAAACGGTAACCAATATGATGGGCATAAAAACCATAACTCTCTTGGAGAAAATTGAGAAAAAGTCTCTAAGTAAAGAGCTGTTTAAGATACCGGCCGGATATAAACTGGTAGAGATGAAGATACCGTTTAAGTAACTTAGAAATATGTCTAAGTTTTTAATTGGTGACTGAACGAAATAACTATTTCGTCCTAATTTGTGCGAGTTTCTAAATCCAAAATCGTGACTGAACAGGATTTTCTGTCAAGCACTAATTTAAGGATATAAACCATTCTGATATATGATCTCTTAGGGCTCGCCCAAGAATAACCTGACAGAATTGG
>JAUWPC010000102.1 GCA_030611815.1 Desulfobacteraceae bacterium | reverse complement strand
ATTTGCTATGCACTTAAAGGGCGCACTTCACGTACATACCAGATGTTCGGACGGAGAACTCACCCTTAATGAGGTTGTCAGGGTTTACGAAGGACTCGGGTTCGATTTCATCGCCCTTACGGACCATGATTATCTCATGCGGCCTCACTGTTATAAAGCAGTGGCACATCTGAAGACGGATATGATTATCTTTACAGGTGTGGAAATGACTCTCTTTGAAAAGGGATACCTCCATGTCAACCGTATCGATGGCGACAGGGAGGTCCTCCATATTTTCAACCACCCGTCTGAACTTGATCTCCCTCTTGAAAAGGCAAAGGAGCGAATTATGGCGGTATCGCAACGGTTGCCCCTTGACGCCGTCGAAATAACGTCCAAAGGCTTCCGCACACCCGAATACGAGACGCCAGAGATCCCGTTTCCCAAACTGGCTACAGACGATGCGCACACGCTCCTCATGTGTGGCCGGGCATGGATTGAGATGGACTGTTTGCGGGACAGGGACAAGATTATCCGGGCCATCAGGGCTGGAGATTCCTGGAACTGTTTCACTGAAAATCGCGGTTTCTAAAAATAAAACAACCGGTGATAGAAACAAGGAGGATAACGGCAATGGTTAGACGAGTGGCAATTTGCGCAGTTGCGCAAACGACTTACGAACAGGACAAATGGTACGAACGATTTCAGGGGATGGCTTTAGAAGTCTTGGAGTCTCTTCAGGAGCAGACAGGAGTCGACTTTTCCGAAGACAAAGGGATTGATATGACCATCAGCGTCTCGGACGATGTTTTTGATGCCCGGACCATCTCCAACAACGCTATGACTGATGTCCTTGGCGCCCACTTCGGTTGCGAGGAAAAAGTCGCGCAGGAAGGGATTCAGGCTCTCTATTATGGTCTGGCCGCCATTCAGTCTGGCCACTGTGACCTGATTCTGGTTCTGGGGCACTGCAAGGAATCCCAGGGCAAGAGCCGCAACATGGTGACTCACGTGGCGTTTGATCCGTTTTACACACGGCCTGTCGGCCTCGACTTCTGTGCGGCCGCCGGGCTTCAGGCACAGGCATATGCAGCCAAATCAGGGATCACCGATGAACATCTGGCAAAGGTCGTGGTTCGTGCCCGGGAGAATGCAACCAAAAATCCAAATTATCCGGAAGTGACGGAGATAACAGCGGAGGAAGTCGTCGCATCTGAAATGTTAGCAGACCCGATCCGGAAGCTCCATGCCTATCCGGTTTCTGATGGCGCTGTGGGGATGATCTTAGCCGCTGAGGAACGTGTCAGAGAATTCACCGACAAACCGGTCTGGATTACCGGTGTCGGCAACTGCATGGACAGTTTCTTTTTGGGCGATCGCGATCTAACATCTAATTTCGCGCTCAAAAAGGCGGCCGAAAGGGCTTACAGACGTGCCGGGATCGAGGATCCTAAGGCAGCATTCGATCTGGTTGAGATTTCCGATCAGTACGCCTACCAGCAGCCGATGTGGATGGAGGGGCTGGGGATCTGTGAAGCTGGCAAAGGTGGTGAATGGATCGATGCCGATGGTCCTGCCAAAAACAACGTAAACACCTCAGGAGGAATGTTAGCAGGAAATCCACTGATTCTCGGGGGACTTGTGCGTACGGCCGAGGCTGCCCTCCAGCTAAGGGACGAGGCTGGCGACCGGCAGGTAAAGGGCGCAGGGACCGCCCTGGCCCATGGCGTAATGGGACCGGCAGGGCAATTTCACTCTGTAGTTACTCTGGCGCGGGATTAGGGAGGAATAAAATGAATAAGAATAGGAATGTTGGCATTATCGGCATAGGGCAGTCCGTATATTCAAGCCACAGAGAAGACGTCAACCAGCCGGAGATGATTCATGAGGCGGTTGTTGAGGCCTTGGACCAGGCCGGTATGACCATGGATGATATTGACTGCGTGGTGCATGGAAACATGGAACTTTTTGAGATGGTGCATCAGCCGGATCTCTGGCACACTCTCGGGACCGGGGTGTTTGGCAAGGAGTCCCTCCGGGTGACCACAGGCGGGACCACAGGCGCAACGCTCGTGTGCGCGGCGGACAATCTGGTGGCTTCCGGCCTTCATGACGTGGTTATGGCCATCGGGTTTGAAAAACTGCAAGAAGGTCACACCACCGGCGGTATTACAAACATGGCTGATCCCCTCTGGGCACGCCAGCTTCAGACCGGGGCCCTGACCGGCATGACTGCCGCCGAGATTATCGACGAATTCGGTGAGGACCGGGCCAAGAAGGCGTCCATGAAATACCGGATTATCATGGACAAGCACGCCATGAAAAACGACAAGGCCCACCGCCGCTTAGGACTGGAATTCGACCAGGCGGACGATCTGATGGTAAATTCACCGGCCCTGGTCGGCGAGCTTCGCATGATTGACATGTGTTCACAGAGTGACGGGACCTGTGTCATGATCTTCGCCTCGGAAGAAAAGGCCAAAAAATTCTGCAAACAGCCGGCCTGGATCAAAGATCACATCACTGTTCACCGGGAGGAGAGTTACTATATATTCGGCGATGCGCCCTATACGACTTCCCACCGCTATGCTGCCCGGAAGCTTTTCGAACGGAACGGCGTCAAGAATCCGCGAAAAGAGATCGATATGTTTGAGATGTACGATCCCTCGAGCTGGTGGGGCCTGGATTGGCTGCGCGAATTTTTATTGCTTGAAGGAGATGAGCACCTGAAAATGGTCGAAAACGATGACATCACAATGAAGGGCTCGTTTCCGGTGAATCCGTCCGGGGGCGTCATCGCTTCGAATCCTATTGGGGCGACCGCCATGGTCAGGGTTGCCGAGGCGGCCATGCAGATCATGGGAACGGCGGGCGATCATCAGGTACCCAAAACCGTCAACCAGGCGCTTGCCTCGGGATTTGGCGGGACCATGTGGACGGTCCTGTTCCTCCTTACCCGGGATGTTCCTGGTAGGGACGAACACTTAATAAGTAGTGTCTGACCAAAACCCTGTTCAGGCACGATTTTGGATTTGAAAACTCACACAAATTAGGACGAAATAACCACCACATTTGAAATTTATTTTTGGATTCATACTCTTAATCGTACTCTTAATCATAATCGTTTTGAGTAAGATTACGATTATGAAATAGGGAAGTTATTTCGGTCAGGCACTAAGCAAGCAGTAAAATGAACTCATCAATATCTGCCTACTGCTTACTGCCTACTGCTTACTCTTCATTTCCGGTTTGTCCGGATTAGGAGGTTATCATGAACGTTGGCGACTATATTGATGATGCTGTAAAGCGCTTTAAGAATGATCCATATTTTCAGTTTTATGGTGAGACCATAACATACGGCGAAATGGACAGACGTGTGCATATTCTGGCGAACGCCTTGAAAAAAGAGGGGTTCAAGAAAGGGGATTTCGTCCATGTGCTTGTACAGAACAGCCCGGAAACCCTGATCGCCTATTTTGCCATTATCAAGATCGGGGCCGTGGCCGGTCCCATAAACGGATGGTGGAAGGGACCGGAAGTGGAATACCTGCTTAACGATTCCAAAGGACGCGGTCTGATCATCCAAGATCACTATCTTCCCATCTTAAACGAGATCAGGGAAAAATGCCCACACCTTGAAAAGGTAATAGAGATCGGGGATAATCCGCTACCCGGCCATATTGCCTTTTCCGATCTTATGGCCGATGGGGATGAAACTCCGGTCGAATGTGCGAGCGACCCGGAAGACACCGCCTATATCTTTTACACCTCAGGCACCACGGGAAATCCGAAAGGTGTGCTTCTCTCCCACAAAAATATTATTGCAGATGCCAATGGGATCAACGCGGCCCTCAAAACGGATGAAAAGAGGGTCTTCTTATGCTTTCTGCCGCTCTTTCACGTTAACGCCATGCTGACCTGCACCTCCAGTTTGGAGAAAGGGCATCAAATCGTCCTCAGAAAATCCTTCAGCGCAAGCGAGTTCTGGGAAGTCGTGGACGAGTTCAAAGTCAATTTCTGGTCGGCCGTACCGGCCGTCTACCAGATCCTGCTGACCGATCCTACCCGGCAGAAATACGATTTGACCTCCTTGGAATTCGCCATTTGCGGGGCCGCCCCCCTGACCGCAGAGACCATGAATAAATTTCAGGATACCTTCGGTATTCCTATCGTAGAGGGTTACGGCCTTACAGAGGGGACCTGTGTCAGCACAATCAATCCGCGGGACGGGGTGCGCAAGGTCGGTTCCATCGGCCTGGCTCTTCCAGGGCAGGAAGTAAAAATATTTGATGCGGAGGGGAACGAACAGCCTTCAAACGAACCGGGCGAGATCGTTATCAAAGGGGATAACGTTATGAAGGGCTATTTCAATAAGCCCGAGGAGACCGCTGAGACAATTATTGACGGCTATCTCTATACCGGTGATGTGGGCATAAAGGATGAGGATGGTTACATCTTCATCGTCGACCGGAAAAAGGACATGATTATCCGTGGAGGCGAGAATATTTACCCCAAGGAGATCGACAATCTCCTCGCCACCCATCCCAAGATTTCCGAAGCCGCCACGATCGGTGTGCCGGACAAGACCATGGGTGAAGAGATCAAGGTGTTTGTTATTGCCGAGGACGATTCCCTGACCGAAGAAGAGGTCACGGAATTCTGTAAGGAGAACCTGGCGGGCTTTAAAGTACCCAAGTATGTGGAGATCATTGAAGATGATTTCCCGAGAAGCCCCATAGGCAAGGTCCTGAAGAAAAAGCTCCGTGACTGGGGGCTTAAAGGGGCACCTAAGAGCAAGGGGCCGGAAGTGACAGTGACCGATATCTTCGGTACCATGGAGTCGCGAGTCAACCCAAAAGGCGTTGCGGGTATCACGGCCAATTACGGCTATGTGATCACCGGCACGGGCGGAGGCGAGTGGACCGTCAGTGTGGATGACGGCAAGGTAAAGGTCAAGGAAGGGTTACACGATCCGAATGTGACCACCACCATCGCGGCCAGGGACTGGATCGCCATTACATTAGGCAAATTAGACGGCATGACAGCTTTCACCTCCGGCAAACTGAAGGTGGAAGGGGAGATGGGCCTCCTCACAAAGGCCACTAAGTTTTTCAAGAAATATACACCGCCCGCCGCGGGTGCAGAGGAAGAAGAGCGTGAAGAACTGCTTGTTAACAAACAGATTATCTCGATTCCTCAACGTTTTGCCACAGGACCTGTAATGGGCAAATTCCTGAACGCGTTTAAAGAGAAGAAGATCCTGGCAAACAAATGTCCCAAATGCGGCCGGCTCCAGGTCCCGCCGCGGGAAGTCTGCGCCGCATGCGTTGTGCGATGCGATGAATGGGTCGAGATCGGACCGGAAGGGGTGTTGTCCATCGCGGATATAACATATTATGCCAGCCCTGATCCGCTCACCGGGGAGAGCCGGGAAACGCCCTATATTTCGGCTCACCTTCTGTTGGACGGGTGCAAGGACCACGAAACTCTGTGGCACGAATTGAAGCCCTCGGATCACGAAAGGGCGAAAAAGGGAGCTCGTGTACGTCCCGTATGGAATGAGAAACGGGTGGGGGCGATTACCGATATTAAGTATTTTGAAATTATCGACTGATATTCAGGGACAAAAAGGAGATATCATGAGCACTGCAAGGGAAGATTGTTTTACCATGGAAGGAAAACTTGCCCTTCCGTACCAATATTTTGCCGGCCTCACCGGAAGCCGCTTTCTCATCTCCCTGAGGGATCAGAAAAAGATCAAGGGCCTTAAATGCAATAAATGTAATAAGATCTTTGTTCCGCCCCGCTCCACCTGCGAAATCTGCTTTGAAGAAATCTCAGGGAACTGGGTTGATCTCAAGAATTCCGGGACTGTTACAGGGTTCACCATTATCCGCTATGAAGAACCGCACCAGCCGGTAAAACCGCCTTACATACTGGCCCTGATCAAATTAGACGGAGCAGATACGCCTCTGACACATATTGTAAAAGGCGTGCCGCTAAGCAAGATGAAGGTGGGCATGAAAGTAAAAGCGATGTTTGCTAAGAAAAGCACTTCCAGCATAATGGATATCGACCATTTCCGGCCGGTGGAGGGTAAACCGAAGTTCGAGATGGGATACACATATGATGAGTTGGAAGTGGGTATGTCGGCCTCGTTCTCCAAGACCATATCCGAATCCGATGTCTATCTTTTTGCCGGCATCTCGGGCGATTTCAACCCGATGCACCTTAACGAGGAGTTTGCCAAGATGACCCCCTTTGGCACCCGGATTGCCCATGGGGCCCTGCCCCAGAGCCTGATTGCGCCGGTTCTGGGGATGAAACTGCCGGGATTAGGAACCGTCGCGCTGGAGATTATGGCTCGGTTCAAGGCCCCCACCTATTTTGGGGATACGATAACGGCTACCGGTGAAGTAGTCGAAAAGTTAGAGAAGAAGCGCTGGGTGAGGATGGCATTAACCTGGACCAACCAGAAGGATGAACTGGTGGCAGAGGGTTCGGCCTTAGTGATACCGCCCATGCCGCTGCCCCAACAGGCAGAATAAGCGGATTGGGGGATTGAGGGATTTAGGGATTGAAGAATGCTGGGATGAATGGTTGGTTAGGACGTCTTAATAATCTGCGTAAATCTGCGCCTGCCTGTGCGTGACCGCACGCAGACAGGTAATCTGCGGATGGGATTAGGTTTATGGGGGGAGAAGTTATGCGTCGGAAAGTAGCTGTCTGTGCAGTTGCGCAGATTAAGAATGAACCTGATATCTGGTATCAGCGGTTTCAGGGGATGCTTTTTGATTGTTTCGAATCGATCGTCGAACAGACAGGGGTGACTTTCGACATGGAAAAAGGGATTCGCAATGTTGTCACCTGCTCTGATGATGTCTTTGATGCCCGGACCATTTCGGACAGCGGGATGACCGATGTGGTCGGGGCCCATTACCGGGGGGAAGAAAAAACCGCCCAGGACGGGATCAATGCCCTCGGTTATGCCATGGCGGCAATCCTTTCCGGCCATGACGATCTTATCCTGATTATGGGACATTGCAAGGAATCACAGTCAGAGAGTCGGCAGATGTGTACCAACTTAGCATTCGACCCTTTTTTCTGCCGGCCCCTCGGTCTGGACTTCTTGAATGCAAGCGCTTTTCAGGCAAGGGCTTACATGGAAAAATCCGGTGTTACAGACGACCACTTAGCAAGAATCGTCGTCCGATCCCGGGAGAACGGGGCCAAAAATCCCTATGCCAGAAAAAATGAATTATTGACCAAAGAAGCGGTCTTGAATTCACCGATGCTCTCCGATCCGATCAGAGAGCTCCATCAGTACCCGGTCACAGACTGGGCAATCGGCATGCTCCTCTCCTGCGAGGAAAGGGCCAGAGAATTTACTGACAACCCAATATATATCACCGGCTTTGGCAACTGCATGGACAGTTATTTTCTCGGCGATAGAGATCTGACCTCAAATTTTGCCCTCAAAAAGGCTGCAGGGAGGGCATTTCGAATGGCGGGTGTGAAGGATGCGAAAGACGCATTCGATATTGTCGAGCTAAACGACGCCTGTGCCTATCAGCTCCCCATGTGGGCGGAAGGAGTCGGCCTGGCCGAAGAGGGCGGCGGCGCATGGATCGATGGCAACGGCATGGAAAAGCATAATGTCAATCTTTCGGGCGGGATGTTGAACGGGAACCCGATCATGTTAGGAGGACTGGCCCGCACGGTTGAAGCCTTCCTTCAACTGCGAGGCGAGGCCGGCGAGCGTCAGGTAGACGGCGTCAGGAAGGCCTTGGCCCACGGGACAACCGGCCCGGCCGGGCAACATCACGGTGTGATAATCCTTGAGAAGTAAGGGGAGAAATATGGGGTCTAAAAAGAAAAACAGGAATGTCGGTATTGTCGGTATAGGCGAAACAAAATTCTCCAGCCACAGAGAGGATGTCAACCAGCCGGAAATGATTCACGAGGCGGTGAAAGGCGCTCTGGACGATGCGGGCCTCTCCATTGATGATATCGATTGTGTGGTCCACGGAAATATGGAGCTTTTTGAAATGGTTCACCAGCCCGACCTCTGGCATACTCTCGGGACCGGCGCTTACGGTAAGGATGCATACCGCCTGACCACCGGCGGCACCACCGGAGGGACCCTGGTTGCGGCAGCGGATAACTTAGTTGCATCAGGCATGTACGATACAGTGCTTGCCATAGGATTTGAAAAACTCCAGGAAGGGCATACCACAGGCGGGATCACCAATATGGCTGATCCACTCTGGGCGAGAAAACTGCAGTCGGGGGCGCTTACCGATTCTGCCGCTGTAAAGGTGATTGCGGAGTTCGGCGAAGAACGCGCGCGCAGGGCCGCCATGATCTACCGGATTATCATGGATAAACATGCCTGCCTCAACCCGAATTCCCATCGGGCCTTTGGACTTGACTGGGACCAGATGGAAGACCTTATGACAAGCTCTCCGCCACTGATCGGCGATTTGAGACTGATCCACATGTGTTCACAATCGGACGGGGCCTGCGCCATGATCTTCGCATCAGAGGAGAGGGCCTGGGAGATCACCGACAGACCTGTATGGATCCGGGATCATATTACCATCCACAGGGAGGAGACCCTTAACCTCTGCGTGAACTATTACCCAAATGAAACAACCCACAGGTTTGCCGCGGAAAAGCTGTATGAAAGAAACAATATCAAAGATCCCATCGAATATTTTGACGTCTTTGAGATGTATGACCCGTCAGCATGGTGGGGTGTCGACTGGCTCAGGGATTTTTTCCTGCTTGAGGGCGACGAGCATCTCAAGCTGGTGGAGGAGAAGGAGATCATGATAAACGGCAGGATGCCGGTCAACCCTTCAGGCGGCGTGATTGCGGCCAACCCCATCGGCGCCACGGCCATGGTGCGAGTAGCCGAAGCCGCAAAGCAGGTGCGGGGCAATGCGGGGCCTCATCAAATTCCGCGTCCTGTCAACCACGCCATGGCCTCCTCTTTTGGAGGAACCATGTGGACTGTATTGTTCATGCTTGAAAAAGAATTAAACTGGTAGGAGTGAATTATGGGCGAGTACTTTGGCGTAAAAGTTGAAAACATCTTCAATTCAATGAAAGAACGCTTCAGGCCTGAAGGCGCTAAAGGTATTGATGCGGCGTTCGGATATGACATCAAGGATGAAGGAAAGTGGAAGCTTGTGATATCGAACGGGCAGATGACACTTGAGGGCACGGACGATCTGTCGGGCTGTGATGTTATCCTTTTCGCTGACGGCAACACGTTTGTCGGGATGAATATAGGCAAAATCGACGGCATGGAGGCATTTACTTCACGCAAATTGAAGGTAAGAGGTGATTTTGGCCTTTTCGGGCAGACAAGCCGAATGTTCCAGAAGTTTGTGCTGCCGGGCCAGGAGGTCGAGCAGGAGCAGGAACTCTTAGCACTCAAAAGGACGATTTCTGTAAGGCAGAAATTTGCCACCGGTCCGGTGATGGGTAAATTCTTGAAGGCCCTGAAAGAAAAGAAGATACTTTCGATAAAGTGTCCAGTGTGTGGCAGGCTCCAGTCTCCGCCGAGAGAGGTTTGTGCCATCTGCCGTGTCCGAAATGACGAATGGGTGGAGATCGGTCCAAATGGGGAGATGCGGATGTTGGAATACTGCTATTATGCCAGCCCGGATCCACTGACAGGTGAGACTAGGGAAACCCCTTATGGCGCCATTGGTATTCTTTTAGACGGTTGCAAAGAAGAAGAGGTTTTCTGGCATCTGCTCCGTCCCGACCACCTTGATAAGGTTGAAATGGGCATCGTGATCGGAGACAGAGTAGTAAAGGGTACTCGGTTGCGTCCGGTCTGGGCAGAGGAACGCACCGGCACCATAGATGACATCAAATATTTTGAAATTGACGAATAAGGAGCAGGGCCATGAACAAAGATTTTGATACTGAAGATTGCTATACAGTGGAAGGAAAGCTTGCCCTCCCTTATACATATTTTGCTGGCCGGGTCGGGAGCTCCTTTATCACCACTATCAGAGACAAGAAAAAGATCTTGGGGGTCAAATGCAACGCCTGCGATAAAGTGTTTGTACCGCCCCGCCAGACCTGCGAGAAATGCTTTGAAGAGATCTCAGGGAACTGGGTCGAATTGAAGAATACCGGTGAAGTGGTCAACTTCACGGTGGTTCGATACGACGATAGGCATCTGCCTCGCAAGGCCCCGTTTATTCTCGCCATGATCAAGCTGGATGGCGCTGACACGCCCATGGTTCACATTCTTGAAGGGATTGAAGCCGATAAAGTACAAGCGGGATTGAGAGTACAGGGAGTGTTTGCGGAAGAAACCACAAACACAATTCTTGATATTGATCATTTTGAACCGGTAAGGGCTCAACAAAAAATAACTTAGCAGAATTGGCGCCCAGATTCATGTTAGATTCGGAGTCTTCGTTTACCTGTTCGATCTCAAATCACAAAAGCTGATGGAATAGCAGGCTATTTTGATGTTTTCGGAGTCTTCGCTTACCTGTGGTTTAAGATCGGACGAAGATGACGTGGAGACGGGATGTCCCGCTTCAGCGGGATAAAGTTATTTTTTGTTG
>JAUWPC010000234.1 GCA_030611815.1 Desulfobacteraceae bacterium | reverse complement strand
TTCAGGGTCCCACTTTGATAAATGGATCTTTCCTTTAGCGCGAAACCAAACCCGCCAATTAAGGGCGGGCCTTCTATGATTAGAGGAGATATTAACCTGTTTTCAAGGAAAGTCAAGGAGAAAGGTCATTTTTTATTATCTAGTCCCTTTCTATCGGATTTCTATTTTCCCCAAAACCCTATAAACCTTGTCGAAGATCCCCCGCCTGTGGCGGGGGGAACCGCTGAACCCGTAAAGGGTTACGATAAATGAGTTGTGATATAGAATGAAATGCAATAACGTGGTGCCGTTCAGGGCTCAGAAAATGAGGAGACCCTGAATCCCGAACCTGTGAACGCCTGCAACAAAAGAGAGTGAGACATTATGGACGTTATCCTGAGCTGGCTTTCGGTAAGCTTTTCCGCTGCTGCCATAGTCCTCCTGATCATACTCCTTTTTCTCAAGACCTCATATAAGCGTGCGATCAAAGAGGTAGAACAAACAGTGCGCGAGGAATTTCGTTCTAATAGAGACGAATCAGCAAGGGCTGCTCGGGATCTGCGCGAAGAGGTAGTTAGTGCCCAGGGATCTTCCATTGAGACAATGATCCAAACGATTGGTGAACTGGGTAACTTGCAGAGGGATAAATTAGAATCTGTTGAAAGGCGTATCAAAGAACTCACCGACTCGAATGAGGCCCGAATCGAAAAACTTCGCAATACGCTTGACATACAGCTAAAGTCCCTGCAACAAGCGAATGAGAAGAAACTTGATCAGATGCGACAGACTGTCGACGAGAAACTGCAGAACACCCTCGAAAAGCGGCTCGCCGAGTCTTTCAAGATCGTCAGTGAGCGATTAGAGGCTGTCCAGCGTGGTCTTGGGGAAATGCAGAGCCTTGCAACCGGTGTGGGCGACCTCAAGCGCATGCTCACCAATGTAAAGGCACGGGGGACCTGGGGTGAAGTTCAACTGGGGGCGCTCTTAGAACAAATCCTCACACCGGATCAATATGCCAGGAACGTTCAGACACGAGAAGGGTCACGGGAAACAGTTGAATACGCGATTCGGCTGCCTGGCGCCAGCAACGATTCGAGGGCCGCAGTCTGTTGGCTCCCAATCGACTCGAAATTCCCACAGGAAGACTACCTGAGACTTGTCAGCGCAGCGGATGCTGCTGACGTCGATGCAGTTGAAAAGGCTACCGCCGCCCTCACCCGTGCGATCCGGAATTCCGCAAAGGAGATTGCAGAAAAATATCTCGATCCTCCAGGAACAACCGACTTTGCAATTATGTTTCTCCCCACCGAGGGCCTGTACGCTGAGGTACTGCGACAACCTGGCCTTATGGAGAGGCTTCAGCAGACCTCACGGGTTGTAGTTGCCGGTCCAACCACACTTTCGGCAATTCTGAGCAGCCTGAGAATGGGTTTCCGGACTTTAGCCATAGAGAAGCGATCCAGCGAGGTATGGAATGTTCTCGCGGCAGTCAAGACAGAGTTTGGTAAATTCGGTGATGTTCTCGCCAAAGTCAAAAATCATTTAGATGCAGCCTCTAACACCATTGACCAGACCGGTGTTCGCACAAGGGCCATGAAGCGCAAACTTCGCGAGGTCGAACAACTCCCCACGGATGCTTCTGAGAAGCTCTTGGGCCTTTCAGAACAGAGCGCGGTCGAAATGGTGGATACCGAAACCGAATCCAATGATATCAGATGAGAAGCCTTTGGCAATTGCCAAATTTAGATTAACCCCTCCAGAATCCTGTTATACGCGTCGTTGATCTTTAGATCGGGCTTCTCAATCAGGCCCTTAAGATCGCCCCTGTCCCCTGCGTCGACCATCTTCGGATCAACAGGAATCTGGCCCAAACTGGGCACGCCCATGTCGGCGGCCATCTTCACACCACCTCCGCTCCCGAATAATGGGACGTTTTCACCACAGTGAGGGCAGAGAAGACCGCTCATATTCTCCACAACTCCAAGGATCTTCATATTCACCTGGCGGCAGAAATTGATAGATTTCCTTACATCTGCCAGGCTGATCTCCTGGGGCGTTGTCACGATGATCGCCTCTGCATCGGGGATAGTCTGAGCCACTGTAAGTGGTTCATCCCCTGTGCCCGGGGGCGAATCCACTACCAGATAATCAAGATCACCCCATTCAATATCAGATATGAACTGCCTGATGGCGCTTATCTTCATGGGCCCTCGCCAGATCACGGCAGTGTCTCTATCTCCTAAGATCATCTCCAAAGAGACTATGCCTAAGGTCTCTGAAAACCTGTATGGCCTGACCACTCCCTCCTCGCCCATATCAAAACCGCCCTGAACATTCATGAGCCTCGCAACGGTGGGACCGTGCAGGTCCACATCTAACAGCCCAACCTTCTTGCCGTTCATGCTTAAAAGGAGGGCGAGATAACTGGCCACCGTACTCTTACCGACCCCCCCCTTTCCACTCATCACTAAAATCTTTCGCCCTACCCGCGCCAGATTAGCCTCAATCATCTTATCCTGTTGAGCCCTCTCAAAATCTCCGGGGGTATTACAAGCCGTATTTTCCATAACGCTCCTAAGTCACTCGTCTAAAAAAGGTAACCGTTAACGGATTCAGAGGCATTCTCCTAAAGCTAACTTTCGACAATAACTCGCAATTCCCCGTAAAAGGGGCTTTTGCAAGCGTGTCATAATCTTAATCGTGTTGAGTAAGATTATGATTATGATTAAGATTATGAAATAGGAAATCTATCTCATCTCTTAACCTTTGAACCCGTGAACGGCTATAGAAAATGTTCATTATTCAATATCCAATAAAAAGGCCTCCCCACACTATATCCTTAGCACTATGGGGAGGCCCGTTTTAAATTTACCGTCTTATCGTCTACACACGGTGCAATATCTTCAATTTTGAGTCAATGCTGCTTAATGCTTATGTCTTAAGGCGTACCTATTCATCCAGCATCCAGTATCCACAGTATCGCTTCGCTATTACAACTCAAGCCATGAATCCGAATAGAGGGATTGGCCCAAAACAACCTTTGCGGTCTTCACATAATCGGCCAGTTTCCAATCACCATTCGGATCGTCGGCCAGGGCCTTGTCGTCAACAGCCTCACCATCCATCACCTTGTGGATAAGTTCTACAATATCAGGCCGTTTCCCCCTCGCAATGGCTATCAGGCCGTCATCATAGGCATCGGCAATGCAGGAGTACATCCCCTTCCTTTCTAACATAACCATATAGGTCTGATTCAGGATCGGCCGCAAATTGTCCGGAGGACCATTGGATATATTGGACAGGCCGCATGTGGATTTCACACCGGGAAACATCTCACCGACCATCTCCTGATAGGCCATAAGGCTAATGAGCTGTGGCTGCTGGATATTAACAGGCGTCACAATGCCGTCTACAAAGATATCCTCGTTCGGGACACCGGCCTCATTGGCCGCATACAGCAGCTCGGCAGAGAGGGCCATCCTCTCGTTTTCGTCCCTGGGCAGGCCGTCCGGTCCCCACATCAGCGCGATCATGTTGGCCTTGTATTTTACGGCCAATGGAATCATCTTTTCGTAACGCTCAGGCCTGCACATAATCGAATTGATAATGGCCTTCCCCTTAAAGGCGGCCAGACCCGCTTCCATGGCATCGATATTGGATGTATCGAGACAGAGCGGGATCTCATCGCCAATGGCATCCTGGACCGTATTGACCACGAACTCCATCAGCTCAGGTCCACCCTTTCTCGCCGGACCTAAGTTGATATCGATCCAGTCCATCTTCTTGTCCTTCTGCCGCTTGGCCTCCTCAGCAATGGGCCCCGGGTCCTTTTCCTTATAGGCCCTGCCGATAATCGTATTGATTACATTTAGGTTTTCACCAATTAGAAACATGGGCACACTCTCCCTTCTATAGATTGTTACAGGTGGATTTTGCGAGATTATCCTATTTTGCCATATCCTTCAAGAACTTCGGTATCAGAGATGCATCCCTGGGGCCGATGGTAACTTTCCAGTCCGGCAGGTCCTCTTCCATCTCACCACTGATGGAAGCTGCATAACCGGGGATAATGATATTCTTGTGGGCAACCTTGTCGGCAATACCACACTTCTTTACAAACATGGCAACTGCATCGCCCGCGAACTTGCCCGCGGCCCACGCTGTCATAACAGACAGCCCTTCCGTGTCCATGACAAGAAGCCAGCTTGCCACCCTGCTCCCTTCAATTTCACCACTGACAATAAAGTAGGTCAGAGAGAAATTGGTGGTCACAAGTACCGGAGAATTCTCGTCCGGCGCGCCAATCTCGTAGATCCCCTCTGTCACGGTCATGGGTCGTTGCGGGTCAGTGAAGATATTCAGTCTCTCGAGAAGGAGCGGGAAAAGGTTTTCGCCCTTGAAATCGGACAGGACCGCGATTCCCGCATACTTGGCGATCAACATGGAGGCGATAAGGGTCTCCATATCCAGATTTCCCGCCATTTCACATGGAAAGGTAATCGTCGGGAAGCCTAAGGATTTATTAGCGACCTTAAGAGGAGCCCTCCTCATGGCCACCTGATCCTGAAAGAGCTGCTTTATTTCCCTTGCCCCCGAATCGAGCACGAGGTCCTTCAGACCCATTCCTGTCAGTTTGTCGCTCAGGGCGATAAGATCATCCAAACTATCCGCCTTCACGGCGAGGGGGAGCCCTGTCTCCTTGGCAAGATTACCCATTTCTTCCACATTATCGGCCGTGGCAGCATAAAGGAGAGGCTTCTTGAATGCACAAGCATCAACCGCTTCCTTCATGGCCTCCACATTATCCGTCATCAGGACCAGACCGAATTCCGATTCCCCGGCAATTTTTTTTGCCATCGCAGCAAAGGCGGCCCCATCACCGTTGGCATCTTTCAAGGCCACCAATTCCGGTCTGAGATTGAGGCCTACCCTCTCATACTGAAGGGCATTCCACTCCTTCAGCTTCTTATCAAGGGCCTCTCCATCCATATCAGAAGAAACCATGGCCGCAAGGGCTGTAGGATTGAAAAAAGTCTTTTCATGCCTGAACATTACGGTTTCGCCACCGACCTTAAATGCCCTTGTCCCGGCTCCGATGGCAACCGGTCTGATGGGCGGGGCAGATGCCTCTGCCAGTTGTTCCCTGGCCTCATCAGACACGTATGGGCAGGCATCTAATTCTGCCTTGCCCGCGGCCAGATTCATGGCAAAGGCTAAGCATGTGGGAACGCCGCACTCTGCGCAGTTTGTCTTAGGCAACATCTTAAATATCTGAATTCCAGTTAATCCCATATCGCACTCCTAAAAAATTGGGACGCAGATTTGCGCAGATATACACAGATTTTTTAAACCTTAATAATCTGCGGTTATCTGCGTCCGAAAATAAATTTACTTTACTCCTCTATTAGACAAGAGGATCCATCTTGAGGGCCGGATGTCCCACCTTTTCGAGGAAGGGCATTATCTCTTCCTCAGTGATACCCACGGTCTCATCCGCAATCTTATCGTAAAGATCAGGAACACCCATTTCCGC
>JAUWPC010000382.1 GCA_030611815.1 Desulfobacteraceae bacterium | reverse complement strand
CTTGATTCCCTCTTTCTCACTTTCCTGGTATAAAAGTGCACTCCCTACAAGCTGTTTGAGCATCCTCTCCTTAAGCCGGGCATCATCGAGCGGTTTTCCCATCTGCACAGCCCGTTGCCTCGCAAAGCTCACTGCCCTGTCAAACTTCGATCGAGTGATAACCGCTCCGTTAACCACTGCGATCTTGTCCTCTGAAGGCTGGTTCTTGTCCGCTGCTGATAACTGCCCCCCTACTGCAGTGAGGAGGATTGCGATTACGATCCCTCTTATCCAAGCTCCCTTGTTACCCTGCATTATAATTTCTCCTTTCCTGTGAAGCTGTTTAAGAACTGCTATTTTCCGTGATGCTAAGGGTCTATCTCTATTCTACATTATCAAAAACCAGGTTGCTTACATAGTGCCTGAACAAAAACTGTCTTTTTCGCCCATATCTGCGTCAGACTCAAATTTTAATCCTCGAAATACTCAATGTATTCCTGCGGTTAAAATTATCGCCTTCCTTGATCTGAACGAAAAATTCTAGTTTTCGTTCGGGCACTACATAGCAGCTTTTCAGACTATTTAGCAAGCGCTATTTCCATCTATCTAAAAAAGGGGGCTAATCCTTCAAGTGCGGGTAAGGATAACGTCGTTCCTCATAAGTTTCGGTCTGAAACTGCCTCTTCACATTTTACCTCAAAACTGATATTGTAAAAACTGATAAAGAGGAGTGATACTATATTATGGTTGATGAATCGTTAGCCAGATCAAAAAAAGAGCTTCTCCTCCATCATTTGGGCAAGCTCGATTCCCTGTTGGTGGCATTTTCAGGGGGTGTTGATAGCTCATTACTGTTAGCTTCGGCCCAGCAGGCCTTAGGGGACAAGGTAGCTGCGGTTACTGCAACCTCATCCATTCATCCCCGCCGGGAACAAGATGAGGCCAGCAAATTTACCAGAAAAAGAGAGATCAACCACATTATCTTTAAATCAGATGAAACAAAGATCCCGGAGTTTTTGTCCAACGGCCCTGACAGGTGTTACCATTGCAAAAAGGCGCTTTCCAAAGAGTTCTTGCGCGTGGCCAAAGAGAAGGCCATTAACCATGTGGCCCATGGCGCCAACGCAGATGACCTTGAAGATTATCGTCCTGGATTTCGGGCTGCAGAGGAAGCAGGCATAATCGCCCCGTTAATCGAGGCTGGTCTTTGCAAAGATGAGATTCGTTTTTTGGCTAAAGATATGGGCCTTTCAGAATGGGACAAACCTGCCATGGCATGTCTTGCCAGCAGATTCCCCTACGGGAGCGCCATCACGGAAAAAGGGCTGAAAATGGTTGAAGAGGCTGAAGAATTCCTTTTAAATGAGGGATTCAGGGGGCTGAGGGTAAGACATCATGGGTCTGTTGCGAGGATAGAGATAAGCACTCCAGAACTGAGGAAGATCGTGAGCGACGACACAAGGAAGGCCGTTGTGGAAAAGCTCCGTAGGATCGGTTTTGAGCATATTGCCTTGGACTTAGAGGGCTACATATCAGGAAAAATGAATCGAAGCATAGCCCGCGTATAGATTAACCTGGTTTGAGGAGGGGACCCTGGGTGCGTTTTCTCACGTTTACCTGCAGGATCGGGTTGGTGGAGTATATGAGTGCACTTGAGGTACGGCCCTGACCTGGTCAGCAGATCTCTGAAAGAGCCCACAGAGTACACAAAAAGCAAAAAATGCTCTGTGTGCGGACTCTGTGAGAGGAGAAGGGGAAGTTTAAATGGTTGAGAGAGACGATTGGGGGAGTAATCCATCTGTTAAAGCAATGCGGGGCATGTTCTCCCGGATGGAAGCAGCCCAAAATAAATTGATAAAGCGTCTAAGGTTATCTCCTTTTGACAGGAGACTCAGATATGGTCGCGAGGAGGCAAGGATTCTGTTTGAGAGGACGATTTCCTCAAACAGAGCAAGGACAGAGGGTCTTGATGACAAGGAGAGCAGCGCACTCTATATCCTCTGTCTGTCGTGGGCCCTTGACCGGGGAGGTATCCGGGTCCCGGCAGGGGTTTCCCCTGATAATAACCGGCTCAGAGAATTGATTAAGGAAGGCTTGAAATGATCCGGTTGAGGCTTTTTGGCCGTTGCCGCATTTACCACGATCCGGTAAGCCCGGTCTTGCGGGCGCCTGCACAGATCGGATGGGATGCCTGGTTTAGGAGTATAGACTTAGTAACAGATAGGCGTTTGAAGGGGAAAGAATTGCTCATGAGGACTCGGGGCTGGTGGACCGTTGAGCCCTCTGATGTGGCTGAAGTGGTTGAAATGCATGGCCGTCTTGTTGTAGGTGATAAGGGTGAACTTATGGTAGAATTCGAAAATGAGAAACAGGCAGAAGGCCTTTCAACCGCTTTGTTGGACCGCTTCGGTGAGCAGGTGCTCCTTGCGCCGTGAGCAGGACGGGTATGAAGAGAGGTGGAAACGTATTAAGCAGTTGGGAAGTGCCAAAAATGACTCAAGATATGTTTCGAAGGAAAGAAGAGCACGCTGAGATGGTCGATCTCTTTGAAAGATGGACACATGATTCCGGGAACATCAAACCGGCGTTTGTCAAATTGCAGGAGCGGCTTTCCGGAAAAGAAAACGCGACACTTTCATTCAAATCAAGACCTGGCGTCAGCTATTCCTTTAGGGCTAATGTCGGTAAAACCGGTGATATTAAAGATCGCTTGTTCGCAATAGTGGATATTGTCGATGATGATCCGGAAAACAGGTGGCTCTCCGTATGTTTTTACGGGGATATGATTACTGACCCTAACGGGGAGGGGAATCTTTTGCCTGAGGGATTGTTAGGAGAAGACGGCTACTGCTTTGATCTGTACGAATATGATGAAGCAATAATTTCATACTTAGAACAGAGGATTGATGAAGCATATACAAATAGTCTATCCCTTTAACCCAGCAAGGGCCTGAGGTCAACCATATGATTTTGGACATACTATTCATAGAATGGCCGGAGCAATACCCGCTGATTTACCAGATGTTAACGGCAGCCGGC
>JAUWPC010000179.1 GCA_030611815.1 Desulfobacteraceae bacterium | reverse complement strand
CAACTCATGCAGAAACCCCGAAAAGAACTGACTCCGATAGGAGATATTATCTCCGGTCTGCTAACCGACGGAACCCTGCCATTCAATGCGGATGATGTGGATATCTGGAATGTATGGGATGAGGTGGTCGGTGAATCTTTTTTAGGCAATACACGGCCTTCAGGTATCAGGAACAAGCGTTTGAGGGTCACGGTGTCAGACTCAATCTCTCTTCAGGAACTCAAATTTCAAGAGAGCGCTATCAAGGAAAAACTCAATGAGAAATTGGGCAGATACGCCGTTGACAAGATAGAATTCAGGGTCGGCTCGAGATAGAAAAATCCCCTTGCCCGAGGATAGGAGGAAGGACTTCTAATCCTGGGCGGCCTCCTAATGACGCCTCTATCAGTGCTAATTTGGCGCCCGATTCCAGGTCTGGATAATTTAACTGGACACGTTTAGGCTCTAAGCCGAAACGCCTCAGACGGACAAGAATATCTGTCAGACGAACCGATGGATAGATTAGGGCTAATCGTCCCTTTTTCCTCAGAAGAGAGCTGGCAGCATGCAGGATATCATCAATCGATGCCAGGATTTCGTGCCTTGCAATAGCCCTTCGCGGGTCTGGATTCAGGCGGCCGCTTCTGACCTTGCGATATGGGGGGTTGCATATAATGACATCGGCCGATTCATCGGCCATGGGCGGAAACCTGATATCACCTAAAACGACCCCCATCCTGTCGCCAAATCCGTTCAGCAAGGCATTTCGCATCGCCTGTGAGGCCAATCCTTCCTGGATCTCTAATCCAAACGCATGACCGACGGGCCTTTTGAGAAGCAGGCTGAGAAGAATTACCCCACACCCGGTACCGAGATCTATAACAACATCCCCCTCCTTTATGATCACAAATTCGGAAAGGAGGATAGCATCGATAGAAAACCTGTAGCCATCCTTAGATTGAATCAGCCTCAACCGGCCTTCTAAAAAGTGGTCCACACACTCGTCAGGCCGCAGTTTGATTTCAGGGGACTTGTATGATTTCATAGGGGTCTATCTTGTTAAACACCAGCCCCGTTAATACCTTGGGATAAAAATAGGTAGATTTCCTCGGCATCACAAGGGAGTTTCCTGCCACCTCCTTCACATGCCTCATCTTGGTAGGATTCAGCAGAAAAACCATCTGGTATTTTCCTGACTCTACCTCTGACACAGCCGATTGAGTGTTGCTCTGATACTGAAAGATCTCTTCATCATCCAGATCCTCTTTGCTGAATCCGAGCCCTTTCTGAAAAACAAACCGGGACAGGACAAGCACATCAAGTTCCTTGAGCGAAGGATGAAGATCATCGCCCATCTCCCCTCTTACACCAGGTTTGAGCGAAAAAAGGCGCCATCGATCATCATCATGCGTATAGAAACCGAAGGCTGTCCTATGTTGCCCTTCCTTTTCAAGTCTCTGTTTCAGGTCAGGACATTCCAGGGCAATGCTCCGGCCTGCAAGGGGTAACTCGCTGATATCAAACCACTTACCCACTTTTTTGAGGAAAGGCTTGGCCTGAAACCCGGGAACGTTCTTTATGAGCCTGTGGGAAGGAAGAATTGTCAGGCCCTCGTCATTCATGTTGGAAAGGTACATCATAACAAATTCATAAGACCTGTTCGCAGGTCTCTGCCCATACCTCGCCCGCATCATGTTCCTGTAATTCCGCGATGTCTCATAGCGATGATGACCATCGGCGATAAAGATCGACTTGTTAAACATGGCGTCAGATACCTTCTTGAATAAGCTGTCGCTTCTAAGTATCCATAGCCGATGTCTGGTCCCGTCCTCAAGGCTAAGATCCATTTGAGGGGCGTGGCTCAACGCCTCCCCGCATGCATTAAGCATACTGTTCCCAGGATCTTCATAAAGCCCGAATATCTGACTTAACTGGGCGTTACAAGCCCTGTAAAGCTTCAGACGGTCATCTCTATGGGCCGAGAAGGTCCGCTCATGAGGAAGAATAACACCTGATTCCTCGTCCTCTATCCGCACTAAGACGATGATGCCCCACCTGGTCCTTTCAGGGGCTCCATTACCAGGATCGTACGTCATTGCAGTGACGTAAAGGGCGGGCTCCTTCGCGCGGATAAGGCTCCCGTCAGATTGCCATCTCTCAAAACAATCCGCCGCCCTGGTGTACACGTTATCCCAATCCGAGTCGCCGGTCTTTTTTTTGCCTAAAATTAATCGGATGACATTTTGGGGGTCTGCCTGATAATATGCCTCCTGTTCTTCTTCTGAAATTACATCATATGGAGGCGCGACAAGACGGGAAAGGTCTTCTCTTTGCTGGAAATTATATGTTAAACCCTTGAAAGGGGCAACAATAGCCATAATTTACTCCTTAATACCCTAATCCGGATAAACCGGAACCAAATTGAATATTGACGATTGAATATTGACGATTTGTGGTATCGCTTCGCTCTGTCTTTTCTATTAAAAGCCATAGAATTCCTTAAATATTCAATCTGGCTATCGCATAAATCATGTACAAACATGATGTGATTTGAATAAATTAGGAGCTAATCCGGATAAACTGGAAAAGTGCCTAAAGTTGGTATTTTTTGATTCGATGTCGGAGTCTTCGCTTACCTGGATGTTCGATATTCATCTTTTTCCATCACCGGCTTTGCGCGATTAATACGTTGGGCCAAAATAACCTAAACTCAGTTGAATCAAATTATCGTGATCTGCCCTCAAAAGCAAGGATGTAATCTCTCTCAGAAGGGAAGATGTGTCAAGTAAATTCAATCGTGGGAGGCTTGTCAATGGCTTCATTGAATGAGCATCGCTGTGAGACCCTTAGCCGGGATAAAGATGTGAGTCTCGTAATCGAAGGGGGTATAGCCATTACCATGACAAAAGACAATGCCCCGATCCCCGAGGCGAAAGTGCTTGTATCCAAGGGGCGAATCACTGATATCGGAAAGGCCGACGAGGTAAAACTCCCTTCAGATGGCCAGTTTGAAATCATAGATGCCCACGATGCCATTATAATGCCTGGACTGATTAATGTACATACCCACTCGGCCATGACCCTTTTCAGGGGGATGGCCGACGACCTCCCTCTGAAACAGTGGCTTTTTGAAAAGATCTTCCCGGCAGAGGCAAAATTTCTCACCCCTGAGACGGTCTACTGGGGCGCTCTTCTCGGATGTCTTGAAATGATAGCCTCAGGTACCACCTGCTTTGCGGACGGCTATTTCTTCCAGGACCAAACAATTCGCGCCGCACATGACGCCGGACTCAGGGGACTGGTTGCCCAGGGAGTTATAGATTTCCCTGCCCCCGGCATCCCTGACCCCAAAGAAAATATAAAAACAGCCCGAGAATTCATAGATAGGTGGATAGGCTTCTCCGACCTGATCATGCCGGGGATTTTTTGTCACAGCCCTTTGACCTGCTCTTCACAAACCTTAAGTAAAGCATTGGAAATCTCTAAGGAGTATCAAATCCCACTCCAGATCCACCTATCTGAGACCGCTGAAGAGGTCCGTGAGATCATCAAGAGGTATGGCAAAAGGCCGGTTCACTACTTAGATCAATTGGGTCTGATAGACCGGTCCCTTATTGCGGCCCATGGAGTACACTTGAATAACGAAGAAATAAAGCTTCTTAGCAAGAAAGGGGTGAAGATAGCGCATGTTCCTGAAAGCAACATGAAGTTAGGTTCGGGCGTAGCTGACATATCCCTGATGACAAAAACCGGCTTGACCTTGGGATTGGGCACAGACGGGTGCTCTTCCAACAACGACCTCGATCTTTTCTCGGAAATGGATAGTGCAGCCAAATTAGCCAAGGTCTTTGACCTTAATCCGTTAAGCCTGAATGCGGACGAGGTCCTTAAGATAGCCACGACGGGGGGCGCCGCCGTCATGGGACTTGAAAAAGAGATAGGCACCCTTGAGAAGGGGAAAAAGGCCGATATTATCGTAGTAGACCTTAATCACCCTCATCTCTGTCCCCTCTATGATCCCATATCAGCCTTAGTCTACTCTGCCAATGGCGCCGATGTGAAGGACGTCATTGTAGACGGAAGGGTCCTGATGAAGGATAGGGAATTTACAACAATAGATCCGGATGAGGTAATGGGAAAAGTAAAGGAGATAAGTGAGGAAATTAGGAATTAAGGAATTTAAGACTTCCTCAATTCTACCTTTTTTTCTGACCACTTTTGATGCGCTCGTAAAAATTCTGAGATCGAATTTTTCCTTCTTGTAAACCCTTGATTTTACTATATGCCAATTTTATTTTTTGTGCCTTTTGCGCCTTTTTGCGGCTTCATCACTTTCGAACTCAGTGAGAGGCTTATCAGTTGAATGGCTTCGAGGTAATCATCCGCATAGTGTACCCCGGGGATCTCCTTCCAGGTCTTAAGCCCGATAACCGGCTTGTCTGCCTTAAGGGCCAAGGCCATTTCCGAGAGGGTGCCGTATCCTCCTGCAACCGCAACAAGGATATCGGAGGCTCTAACCACAAGGAGATTACGCCCGTCGCCCAAGCCTGTGGGTATCGGAATAGTGATATAAGGGTTAGCCGATCTCTTATCAAGCCCCGGAAGTATCCCCAAAGTCATGCCCCCAGCCTCTGAGCATCCCCTTGCAGCCCCCTCCATGACCCCCTTGAGCCCGCCGCAGACAAGAGTCCATCCCCTTTTCCCTATTTCAAAGCCGAGATCTCTTGCGACGCTATATGTGCTGGCAGTGCACGTCCCTGCCCCTATAACACCGATATATTGAGGCGTTTTCACAGGATTCTCCTCCCGTCTTAGAAAAACATTTGCCATGATGAATCTTTATTGCTATTTAAGGAGCCAGACGGTACACAGATACTATTTCAACAGCATGGCTTCAAGTCTTTTCTAATGCGTTTTGGGCTATGCAATAACTTGGTGTCCATCCAGAAATGAGATAGTTTTCGCAAGGTCAAGAAAGATGAGGATTTTAACCACAGGAATACATTGAGGTATTTCGAGGATTAAAATTTGAATCTGACGCAGAGATTGCGGAAAATAGCCATTTATGGATGGGCAAAACTTATCATACAGGACGGCACGATTATATGGGCAAAAAACGAAATACAGGTCTTATTCTGGCTATTATCTCGATATTAGTGGCTCTGGGGTTTCTCTCCTGGTTTTTGATCACTATTTTTGAGTCAGAAAAACCGCAGATACAATTGGCGCCAATACCCAAATTTCTTGCAGACAAACAGGATATTACACTCATTATAACGGATATGAAAAGGGGGCTCAGGAGTGTCAAGGTCTCGGTGAAGCAAGGAAACCGGAATATCACTATTATCAATAAGACGTTTCCTTTTGAAGGACTGTTCAATCGCGAGGGTACCCATCGCTTTGAGACAAAGTTTTCCATTGATCCCTCAACGCTTAATCTGGCCCAGGGACGGGTTGATCTCCATGTACATGTTTGGGATTATTCAAGAAGAAGCGGCGGGGACGGGAATCTATCCACATCCGAACATAAAATGATCGTCGACACCATCCCCCCGGCCATTAGGGCTGTAAGCAGGCTTCATTATGTCAACCGAGGTGGAAGTGGCCTGGTTGTTTACCAAACTTCCTCTGATTCGGTAAAGAGCGGGCTTTTTATAAATGACTACTTCTTCCCTGGCTTTCCGGCCGCGGAAGAATCGCAAGAAGGGATGCATGTCTGTTATTTTGGCATTCCCATTGATATCAAGAGAAATCCGGAGATCTATCTTTGGGCAGAAGATAAGGCAGGCAACAGTTCAAAGGCTAAATTCTACTGCCGTATCCGTAAAAAACGTTTCCGCACAGATAAAATCAAGATAACAGATCGATTTCTGAAGCAAATATTCCCCTATTTCTCTTTTTATCTTAAAGAGGATGCCGGTGAAGATATTGTCAAATTCCTCAAGATCAATCAGGATTTGAGACGTGAAAATGCGGAAGTATTCTATAACTTAAGGACAAAAATATGCCCCACACGGCTTTGGGATGGGGTTTGGCTGAGGTTAAAGAATGCTGCCAATATGGCCAGATTCGGGGATAAGCGTGAGTACTATTATAAGGGGAAGAAAATCGACGAACAGGTGCATATGGGTGTGGATCTGGCTTCTTTAGCCAATTCAGATGTCCCGGCCGCTAATACCGGACGAGTGATTTTTGCCGACCGTCTCGGTATCTACGGGCTTACAGTGGTCCTGGATCACGGGCAGGGTCTTGCCTCGACTTATTCGCATCTCAGCAATATTGGCGTACAGCTCGATCAGGATGTCACAAAAGGCGAGATCATCGGATCAACAGGGCAAACAGGATTGGCCGGCGGTGACCACCTCCATTTCGGTGTCATGGTCAGCGGTCTGTTCGTTAATCCGATTGAGTGGTGGGACAATCACTGGATCCAGGATAATATAATGAAAAAACTGGCTCTCCTTAAACGCTAATCAGTGGGGAAGAAACACCCTATCACGGTAATATTTCAGCTCACTTATTGATTCCTTGATATCGCTCAAGGCTAAATGGGCGTTTTTCTTTTCATAGGGAGGAAGCGAGGGATACCATCTTTTGACCAATTCTTTAATTGAGCTTACGTCAACAATCCTGTAATGGAAAAATTCCTCAAGATCCGGCATATGTTTTATTAAAAAACGGCGATCCTGCCACACGGAATTTCCACACAGCAGAGGCTCTCCCTTCTTGCAATACTTAGAAATGAATTCCAGGGTCTCTTTTTCAGCCATCCGGCAGTCGTAGGGAGAAGTATTGACACGCTCTAACAGCCCGGATGCCTTGTGGTGGGTCCTGTTCCACTCATCCATAGTCTGAAGGATCTCCTCAGGGTAGTTTATGGATATATTAGGACCCTCTGCAACAGGCTCCAGTCTATCATCTGTCACAATAGTAGCGATCTCAAGTATTACCTCTTTTTCAGGGTCCAGCCCTGTCATCTCCAAGTCTATCCAAATTAAATCACTTTTCAATTTACCACCTCC